>JAXISU010000210.1:0-4240 GCA_034680425.1 Cyclobacterium sp. | reverse complement strand
TTCTTCTTTGTAATTTTCTTCAAGAAGGATTACCGAATTTTCTTTTTTTACGATATCGAAATTTGCTTCAAAATGCTTGGTTCCCATCACGAAGGTTTCGGTACCAAAGGCAGTTTTATTTGCTGCTGCATTGGAGTGAATGGAAACAAATAAATCCGCCTTATTTACATTGGCAATATTAGGTCGCTGCTTGAGTGTGGGAAAACTGTCGTCTGAACGCGTATAAATTACCTCTACATCAGGCATATTTTCCTTAATATATTTTCCTACCAGAAGTGTTACGGCCAAGTTAATGTCTTTTTCTCGAGCACGAGATCCGATATTTCCTGGGTCACTTCCTCCGTGGCCTGCATCCAATACAATTTTTCGCATCCGAAAAGCAGGCATCATGGTCTCATTCGGAATAAATCCACCGAACAAAAAGGGAAGTAAAATTAGAAACCTTAACAGATTTTTTTTGGTAGTAAACCTTTCCATGAGGGCAATCGAGTTAACTTTACACGAAATTAAATTCAAAATTACAAAAAGCGAAAGCAAGGGTGGCGAGAATTCGGGTTCTTTTTTTAGTTCTTCTAACCAGCTGTTTGGTGCACCTAAGCGCATCAGCACAGCAAACCACTCGGCCTCAGCGAGAAAGGAGGGGCAACTCTCCGATCCCAGCTACAGCTTTGAGAGGTGATACCACCTTGGTCAAGCAAGATACGCTCGCTGTTCTTGACTCGGCAAATAATGTGCCTAAAAGTGCGATCGAAACTGAAATTCTTTACTTCGCTGAAGACAGCATCATCACGGACTTTTCCGAAAACAAAGTTTACCTCTACAAAAAGGCCTGGTTTGAGTACGGAAAAATGCGCCTCGATGCCGATCGCATCGTCATCGACTGGAAAAATTCAGAACTCTACGCCTACGGCATCGCGGATAGTTTGGGGGTAGTATCAGGCAATCCTTTCTTCAAGGATGGCAACTCGGTCTACGAAATCCGAAAGGAGATGCGGTACAACTTTAAAACTCAAAAAGCCATCATCAAAGATGTGGTAACCGAGCAACAGGATGGCGTGCTTCGAGGAGAGACAATCAAGAAAACTGAGGATGGCAGCGTATACCTGGATCATGGCTACTACACCACCTGCAAACTTACCAAGCCCCACTGGCACATTTCTTCCTCCAAAATCAAGTCCATTTCTGGCAAGCAGGTAGTTTCTGGTCCCTTCAACCTGTATTTCAATGGAATCCCTACCCCTCTTGGACTACCGTTTGGATTGATTCCAGACACTCCTGAAGAAAAGGCATCCGGAATAATTTTCCCTTCCTATGGTCGAGAGCAAGTTCGAGGATTGAGCTTGAGAGACCTCGGCTACTACTTTGCCTTCAATGATTACATACACCTACGGGTCACAGGAGATGTATATTCCAAAGGAGGCTGGGGACTCAAATCCCAGGCGGTGTACACCAAAAAATACCGGTATAACGGTGGGTTCAATTTAGATTTTCAAAAATTCGTCAGCCCAGAAACCGAATTAACTCCACTCAATTACAATACGTTTCGGGTACAGTGGAACCATAGTCCGATTACACGAGGAACAGGCAGATTCTCAGCTTCAGTGAATGCAGGATCGACCAGCTACTTCAATAACGTGGTCAACCCAAACAACTTTGCGAATAACGTCACTGGGGATTTGAGTTCGAATATCTCCTATTCCAAAACCTTCGCAGGCACCCCATTTTCCATGTCGGCCAACCTTCGGCACTCCCAAAGTGTGCAAACCGGTGAAGTTAGATTGGACCTGCCGACCATCGGAATCAACATGAATCGGCAGAGCCCTTTTCAAAATGTGAAGTTTGAACCACTCAAAACGCTAAACATCGCCTGGAACTTTAATCTCCAAAACTCCATTACTAACCGCATCAAAACTTTTGGGCAAGCCACACAAGTGGATGGACCTCAAACAATTCCATTCAATAGCGACAATCTCGGTTTATTGCTTAGAAATGGAAATAATGGAGCGCGAAATAACATTCCATTGAGTTCTAATTTCTCCCTTTTTAAGTATTTCACAGGTACCGCCTCAGCCAACTACACCGAACTCTGGTACATGCAGCGATTCAACTATAGCTACAACTCCACCACCGATCGGGTAGAGCAGGTGAAGGAAGATGGATTTAATCGGGTAGGATTTTACAATACCTCCTTTGCCATGAACACCAACTTCTATGGGTTCTATAATTTTAGCGGAAAAGGAAAACTGCAGACGATACGCCACCACATGGCCCCCACCTTTGGGTTTAATTTTAATCCGGACTTTTCGGATCCAGCGTATGGCTACTATCAGGAAGTTCAGGCAGATAAATCGGGGAGAATCGCTCGTTTTTCTAGACATCAAGGCTTAATCTTTGGCGATGCTCCACTTGGAGAGTCCAGAGCCTTGAGTTTGGGTCTTCGAAATGTGCTGGAAGCCAAGCTCAAAACCCAGACGGACAGCACCGAAGATGAATTCAAGAAAATTCCCATTTTGGAAGCATTCAACATCAATACCGCCTACAATTTTGCAGCAGATTCCTTTCAGCTCTCACCCATTCAACTTTCGGCGCGAACCACTTTATTTGAGCAAAAGCTATCCGTCAACGTAAATAGTACCATAGATCCCTATGCAACCCTCTCT
Source organism: Cyclobacterium sp. (assembly GCA_034680425.1). Classification (GTDB taxonomy): domain Bacteria; phylum Bacteroidota; class Bacteroidia; order Cytophagales; family Cyclobacteriaceae; genus Algoriphagus. The sequence goes on along the minus strand of JAXISU010000210.1, from coordinate 1,580 downwards.
ACTCTTGGGTCTGATGGCAAGGTACGTTACAGCAATAGCCAAGAATTTGCTTGGAAAAAGGGACAAGGCATAGGGACCATACGAAACGCTTCCCTTAACTTAAATGCTTCGCTAAATCCACAGAAAGGTCAAAATCCTGGTCAGGTACGGGACGAACTTACCCAGAATTTTATTCAACAAGGCGGGGTGATGAATGCCTTTGTGGAGAATGAAATCAACCGAATCGTGGCTGACCCGAGCCAGTACATCGATTGGGATATTCCTTGGAATTTGACCGTTGGCTACAACCTTGCCTATGCGAAGCAGGTCAACAATAGCACCAGCATTACGCAAGCAATGAATGTGAGTGGTGACTTATCCATATCTGAAAAATGGAAGGTTAACTTCAATACGGGTTATAATTTTGACTCGAACGAAATCACCCAAACCATGATCGGGATTGCGCGGGATTTGCATTGCTGGCAGATGAATGTGAACTGGGTTCCGTTTGGAAGATTCACCTCCTACAACATCGATATCCGTGTCAAGTCAAGCATCCTGCAAGACCTGAAAGTTTCCAGAAGAAGAACCTTCTTTGATTTTTAAGCATCCTAGTAAACCATTAGGGCCTTAATTTTCGTTAGGGTTACCGAACCCTTAATCGCTACAGCTATGAAATCCCTTATTCTCTCGATTTGCCTTGGACTCTTTTTTGTAAGCATGCTCATGCCCAATGTCGCTACTGCACAACTCAAAAAGGTGCTCGATAAAGTGACTACTGCTACAGGAGGAACAGTCAACCCATCCCCCGCTGAAATGGCCATGGGTCTTAAGGAGGCCTTGGAAAAAGGAACTGGGCAAAGCATAGATCGACTCAACCTAGAAAATGGATTCCTAGGGAATCCCGCCATCAAACTTCCTTTTCCTGAGGAAGCCATTCAAGTGGAGCGCAGCCTTCGCAAAATTGGCCTGGGCAACTTATGTGACCAATTGATCACCAGCATCAATCGTGCGGCAGAAGATGCAGTAAAGGAGGCGCGCCCTCTTTTCACCCAAGCCATCAAAGAAATGTCTTTTAAAGATGTGCAAGGCATTCTTCTGGGATCTGAGCGTGCTGCGACAGATTACCTGCAGCTCAGCACCACAGCAGGACTAAAAGTAAAGTTTGCCCCACCCATTCAAGCAAGTCTACAAAAAGTAGGGGCTACTGCCCATTGGGAAACGGTCATGTCTCGCTACAATAAAATCCCTTTGGTCAAGCCCGTGAACACAGATCTTACCGCTTATGTGACTGACAAAGCACTTCAAGGCTTATTTGTGGAGATTGCCAAAGAGGAATTGGCTCTACGGAAAAATAGCAATTTGAGATCCAGTCCCTTGCTTCAAAAAGTTTTTGGCTTTGCGGACTCACAGAAGAAATAAACAAATACTTACCAATCAAAAAGGCCCCGAATGTTGCGATGCCTTTTTTGTTTTTTTTTAAATGAAACCCTTATGAATGAATAAAGTCCACCAACAGTCTTTCCCCTTCTTTAGTCACTTTCACCAGCCCTTTTTGAGTCAATCCCTTGATGGAGATGTCCCATTTTTTACCACTCAAG
>JAXISU010000209.1:0-4253 GCA_034680425.1 Cyclobacterium sp. | reverse complement strand
CCACGTTCCTGGTTCGGAACGATTCCTAATTCTCTTGCTAGGGAAATCGTGTCTTGTTTTGCTTGGAAAGCTTCTACACTAGGATAGTTGGTGTCGTAATCGTTGTAAATCAAATAATCCCCTTGCGTTAAGGTACTTCTGAAGTCAATACCCGTAGAAAAATTAAGATTTTCACCATCATAGAATAGGCGGCTTTCGTTTCTAAACTGCTGTGCCTCGTAATAGTAATACCTGTTTTTCCATCCAGGCTTAAACATGGTATAACTTGAGTAATCTATGATTTCTGTTCCAAAAACATTGTTCTTTGGAGTAACGGTTCTACCTGCAATCAACTGATCAGGATTCAGTAAATGCGCGAAGTGCAGATTCGCCCTTGGGTCTCCAAAAGCAATAAAATTAACCCTGTTGGTTTCTTTACCGAGACGATGTAAGGCAAAGTTGGACAGGTTGGAAATGCTAATCTTTTCACTCAATTGGCGATCATACTGTGCGTACACGGTGGTGTTTTCAGGCGACCAAATGGAACCATTTCTGGAGCCTGCCGCATCAATATCTTGATACAAACCAAAACCTTCTGTTCGCTTCCAATGCCGAACACCAAACAAAAAGTTGTCCACCATCAATTTGGCACTAAAGAAATAATCGTCTGTATGGTTAGAAAAACCGATAGGTGCCCCATTGACATTTTTGGTATAGTTAATACTATCTAACTTCCTAGCCTGATTTATTCCTGCCTGAGTCAGGGTCATACTGGTGATGAGTCCTGTGGTAGTATTCTTTTTCAAATCATAGTATGGATGGGTCTGAGGTAGGTTAAACTTCTTCAGGTAATCTTCAAAGGAATAGGAGCCCGCTTTCCCAGTCATATTCATTTTCGTGTATACCAGACTATTGATGTCGTCTGGGGAATAATCAAAAAACTCCGCAGAGGACATGTCGTGCTCGTCAGAACGGTAAATTCTACCCGTTGCTTGAAAGGCAGCACTTTTTCCACGCAAACCCAAAACAAGATCTGAAGAATAGGTATTCAGGTTCCCAACCTGCGTATTGCCATAGGCGTAGATTTTTTTTGATTTTCCACTTTCTGGCTTCCCTTTTAAAATGTGATCATCTGGGATATCTTTGGGAGAATAGGTGATCACATTGATAGCCCCAATAAAGGCACGAGGACCATACATGGTAGAAGAAGGTCCGTACAATATTTCTACGGCCTTGATATTTGCCAAAGGATATTGTCGAGAAATATAAGCCCAGTTGAGCCACAAATCATTTTCTTCAACTCCGTCCACCATAAAAAGGGTACGTTCTGTGTTTACTTGACGAAAACCCATTTGATAAATATTGGCTCCTGCTCCTGAAAAAGTTTTACTGATATCAAATCCTGGTAGATCACTGAGCACATCGATCAAATCCTTGTACCCTCTATCCATGATTTCCTCCTGGGTTACCAGCTTTACAGTAGCAGGTGCAGTATTGAGATCTTCTGCTTTTTTGGATACGGAACTGACGGTTACTCCTGCATTTTCGCGCTTTACATCTTCAAAAATGGATGAAAATACAATGTTTGTATAGCTAGGAACATAATTGCTATTGGAGTTAACAATTTGTTCTATGTATACTTTTGCATCGTACAAACTATCCTCCACGATGGCGGTAAGGGCAAGTAATTCTCTAGCCTTGTTAAGTTCGGTTATACCAGCAAAGCTTTGGTTAGCTACGCAGAGGTAAAGATTTCTTTTAACACTGGCAAAGTCTCCAATTTCATAGCTATCTGAACTAATGTCTACGGTATTGACAGTACAGGCTCCATTTTGTGCAAAAGTAGGAACGCTGCAAACTAGCAACAAGAGGAGGAATAGGACACTGAGGGTATTTTTCATGAGGTATAAGTTCCTTGTAGGGTACTAAGACTAATTTTGAAGCAATTCATTAATTCCCAAAGGCCAAACCTTGAGGGTTCGGTCGTTGCTTATGGAGTAGGCAATTTTCTTTTTTTCATCTACCGTGAATCCAGTGATCCAACTTCTGTGTCCTTTAAACTTAATACTGGAAGACACACTTGCAGGCAAGGCGATGTCTTTGTCAAAAACAAAGAAAATCAAATCCCCATCAAATCCTGTACTCAACATCAACTCTGTTCCATGTTCGTAGGGCATGGTGATCAATTGGCTGACTTTTGTCTTATGTATGGTGAAGGACTCGGTAACTTTTTGTTTGGTAGGGTCCACACTCCAGATATTTCCGTTTTCTAGACCTAGCATCCAACGGGAATGGATCACTGACCAGGCTGCACTGTGAATGGTACTTGAAGCTTTTGCAACCAATTCGGGCACAGCATTGGACAATGTAGACCGGTAAAACTCATTTCCTTCTATCCAGAATACTGGCTTTTTGGAGTCTTTCACCAATAACTTAGACTTATCATCCTTCAAGGTTACAAAACTCTGTGCATCGTAGTGGTAGAATACTGAGCTTCCATCTACTTGTTTGGCAATCCATATATTATCTTGTCCAATAACTTTAAAGAATCCCTTGATTTGAGACACAGGTAATTTGGTTGAAATGTCAACGATCGTTGATGTAGCTAAATCAATCAAAAACAGCTTACCTGTAATGTCTGTACCAATGATTTCAGAATCACTCAAAAACTCAAAGGATTTGATGTAACCTGTTTTGATGACCGCTTTTTCTGTCAAGCTTGGTTGGGTCGCATACACTCGTAATTCTCCATTGATGGTATAGACGGCCAGTTTGTCTTTGGCCTGCGACAAGGCAAGCAGCTTGGCAGGGAAATTCAATTCCACATCCATCTCAGCTACTTTGGAGGAATTTACACCATTCAGTAAGGCATTAAAAATGTCCGATTGAAGAGGGAAACCTCCATTTTTAAGGTTTTTCTGGTAGGCTTCTTTGACCAATTCTATACCCCTTGCAAAATCACGGTTGGCAAAGTAGCCCAAGGCCTCCAAAGCTGTGGCTCTAGCTTCTTGCTGGTTTCTAAGCCTTTCACTCTTTTCGAAATTATTTTTTGCATCAATTGTCGCATCATTTGCCAATTTTTCATTTTTCTGGGCCACATCTTTTGCGATGGATGCTTCTTGCTCCGATTTCTTGGCCAAAATCAAAGATTCTACTGCCATAACACGCTGAACTTCGGCTTCTGCCTGGGCACTTAATGCTAGCAAGCGCTCAGCTTCCGCTTCTTGTAAGGCAGATTGTTCATTTTTTCTAGCATTTTCAGCTTCCTCTCGCTTTAAATCAGCATTTAAACGAGCTTTTTCGGCATCAATTTTGGCCGCAACCGCAGCAACTTTATCCGCCTCTGCAGAATTTCGTTCTATATAGGCCATTAATGCGGCAAACGAAGAAAGTAAAAAGGCAATACCTACGGCAATGCTAATACGGACAGAGTTTTTGAGCAAACTAGCGCGCTTCTTTTGTTGAGTCCTAATCTGCTCCTGTACCTGATTTTGGGAAAGGAGTAAGAAACTAGAAAATTGCTCTTTATCGATTTTATATTTCTCTTCCCAAGCATAGGTAATGAAAATTTCTTCCTTCAAAATAAGTGCTTGATCCAATCGTTGCTTTCCTAGGACAAGTCCTTTGCCTGAGAAAAATTCCACTGCTATTTCTTCAAAAAGTTTAAACTGTTTGAACGAAATTTCTTCGTTTTCAATCCAGTTGGCTAATTTTTTCCATTCAGTGGTATATTCTGGAATAATAAAACGATAAGCTCCTCCTCTTTCTGCTAAAATTTGAAAGGGATCAGATGTAGCTAATTGCAACAAGAAATCAAGTTCCTCTTTGGGCAACTTGCTAAATGATTCTAACTCAGTACGTGATAATTCAATTGGAATGGCACTCGCTCCATCCACGAAGAAAAATGCCCTGAAAAAAACTTGCAAATTTTCTATTGAAACCTCAATACTTGCCACTGCAAGAAACTGAGAACCAATATTGTCTAAAAATTGATCAAGTGAACTCTGATTAATCGGCTGATTAGCCTCCTTACCTAAGTCCTTACTCCCCTTGTCGCTATAGGTTTGAGCAAAAAAAAGGAGTTTACCTAAACTAGTTGTATTTGTTAGGCTATCCCCTCTAAAAAAATTGGATAGGTCAGAACTAAGCTTGTTACCAAAAGTAGTTGCTAGCTTTTCCTCTAATACCTTAGATGCCAAATCAACATTGAATTCAGAAATAAACACACAGGAAGAAAGGAAAGATTCCTTTCCAGGAAGATCAAAAAATCGCTT
>JAXISU010000208.1:0-4263 GCA_034680425.1 Cyclobacterium sp. | reverse complement strand
CAGTGGGTGGCCTTCAACTCCGAAACTCGGGAGTTTTCGGGCACAGGAGGAGGAACTTATAGCGCTCAAGGAGGAAAATACGTGGAAACCATCACCTTTTTCTCGAGAGACAATTCCCGCGTGGGCACAAGCCTTGGCTTCGACTACCAGGTCATCGATGGAGAATGGCACCACAGTGGTTTGAGCTCCCAAGGGCAGCCAATCTACGAGATTTGGACACCCTATGCACTGGGGTATAAACCGGGTAAATAAACGGACCGGGAATATCCTCTCTAATTTTTTATTACGCCCCGCAGTCCGCCGCGGCGGGCAGGCTTCGCGGCTTTGCGAGATTAAAAAATTTTTAAAGGGTTAGCGAAGGCAGGCGGTAAATAGACAATAATTCTAAATGACCTGCCTGCGGCAGGTTAAGGGTTTGATTTTTCTCGCAAAGCCGCATAAGGCGCAAAGAATTTGTTGAGGTTTTCAACCTTTCGCATAAAATGGGAAAAGTTGGATTTCTTTGCGGCCTACCCGCCGCGTCGGGCAGGCTGCTCTGGGGCAAAAAATTCAACAATAAATAAACGGTATTTGATTATCGACTAGTAGATATAAAGCGCTTTCAGCTTCTCTAAGGTGTAATCCACCTCTTCTTGTGTCGTAAAGCGGCTGAAGGAAAAGCGCACCGCATCGCGGTCTGCTGGGTGCTGGAGCGCTCGCAATACATGCGATCCCACGGTAGCGCCAGAGCTGCAGGCGGAGCCTCCCGAAGCGGAAATGCCTTCTAGATCCAAGTGGAAAAGGAGCATACCTCGATTGGACTCGGATGGAGGAAGGCTGACGTTGAGTACGGTATACAAACTTTTATCCAAATCTGCTGAGCAGCCATTGAAGGCGACTCCTGGGATGTCCTGCTTGAGTTTTTCTACGAAGTAGCCCTTAATCTTCTCGATATGACTGCGGTGTGCGTCCAGCTCCTCGAGGGAAATTTCGAGCGCTTTGGCTAGCCCGATGATGCCAATTACATTTTCTGTTCCACCTCGCATGTTGCGCTCCTGCGCACCACCGTGGATGAAAGGGTGAATTTTTTTGTCTTTCCGGACGTAGAGGAATCCAACTCCTTTGGGACCGTGAAACTTATGTGCACCGGCCACCAAGGCGTCCACAGGAAGCTGAGACAAGTCATGGGCATAATGCCCCATGGTCTGCACCGTGTCCGAGTGGAAGAAGGCATCGTAAGTACGCGCTAGGGTTCCAATTCGCTCTAGGTCATTCAGGTTGCCAATCTCATTGTTGCCCTGCATGAGGGAAACCAAACTTTTGGGATTGGCTTGGAGGAGGGACTCCAATTGCTGCAAATCGATCTCCCCCTTTTCATTCACGTCCAAAAGGCTCAGCTGGATTTTACCTTTTTTGGCGAGCATCTCCAACGTATGGAGTACTGCATGGTGCTCCAAGGGAGAGGTAATGGCATGGCTGAGGTCGTGAGATTCTACTCCACATACCAGAGCGGTATTGTCTGCCTCTGTGCCTCCGGAGGTAAAGAAAATCTCCGATGGGCTGGCATGCAGGAGTTCGGCTACTTTTTTACGTGCCTTTTCGATTGCTGTACGAACCTCTCTTCCATGGCTATGTACTGAGGAAGGATTGCCAAAGTGGCCACGCATAAAGGGAAGCATAGCCTCGATCACGCGATCGTCCATCGGTGTGGTGGCGGCATTGTCGAGGTACACGTGCTTCATAGGATGCTTTTGGGCAAAGTAAGACCTGCTTTAGCTCAAGGTGGCATTCACCACCTCTTTGATGTCTTGGATGATTTTTTTGGCAAGGTGTTCCGCTTTGGCTTCCGAGTCAGACTCCGAATAAATCCGGATAATCGGTTCGGTATTGGACTTCCGAAGGTGCACCCATTCCTTTTCAAATTCAATTTTCACTCCATCGGAATCGTTGATAGGATGGTTTTTGTATTGAGCCTTGATCTTGAGCAGGATGTCATCCACGTCCAAGTTGGGGGTAAGTTCGATCTTATTTTTGGAAATAAAATAGCTCGGGTAGGTAGCACGAAGCATGGAGATGGACTTGCCATACTTGGCCAAGTGGGTCAAAAACAATCCAATGCCCACCAAAGCATCCCGTCCATAATGGGAAGTTGGATAGATGATACCTCCATTACCTTCTCCACCGATGACTGCCTGCACGGCCTTCATCTGGTTGACCACATTGACCTCACCCACCGCAGATGCCGTGTAGTTTCCACCTCGCTTCTCGGTCACATCGCGAAGTGCTCGTGTAGAAGAAAGGTTGGACACGGTATTGCCAGGGGTCCGAGAAAGTACATAGTCAGCGACAGCTACCAGGGTATATTCTTCGCCAAACATGGAGCCGTCCTCATTGACAAGCGCCAAGCGATCTACATCTGGATCGACGACGATACCGAGGTCGTAATGTCCTTTTTCGAGTTTATTGGCAATGTCACGTAGGTTTTCAGGGAGCGGCTCCGGATTGTGGGGGAAGTTGCCGTCTGGGGTACAGAACATTTCCTCCACTTCACTGACGCCCAATGCGCGTAAAAGTTTAGGAACCACGATACCTCCGGTGGAGTTGACTGCATCCACGACCACCTTGAAGTTGCGGGCTTTGATAGCCGCTACATCGACGAGCTCTAGGTCGAGCACATGCTGGATGTGTCGGTCCATGTAGTCCGTGATTTCGGAGTATTTTCCAAGTTTGCGTACTTCAGCAAAGGTAAAGTCCTCTGTTTCGGCTTTGGCCAAAATGGCTTTGCCTTCTGCGTCTGATATGAATTCACCTACTGCATTGAGTAGTTTGAGGGCATTCCACTGGGCAGGGTTATGGCTAGCGGTGAGGATGATTCCTCCACCTGCATTTTCTCTTGGTACTGCAAACTCTACCGTGGGGGTAGTGCTGAGGCCAAGGTCGATGACTGAAATGCCTAAACCTTGAAGGGTGGCCGCTACCAATCGGGAAACCATGTCCCCAGAAAGGCGTGCATCTCTGCCGATGACTACCTTGGGGTTGCCGGTTTGCTCGAGTACCCAAGCACCATAAGCAGCGGTAAATTTGACCACATCAATGGGGGTGAGGCCTTCGCCTGGCTTGCCGCCGATGGTGCCTCGTATTCCAGAGATTGATTTAATTAGTGACACGAATAATAGTTTTGTATGTTAAAAATAGTTGGCTACGCGAGAAAAGATTACTTGAATTTGGCCATCACTTTGTCCACCTCATTGTCCGGGTTGGCGCAGTTGCTTGTAGCATCTACGGTTTTTCCACAGAGGTTGCAGGTGATCCCCTCCTTGTTGAGGAAAGGACTTTGCGATGCACAGGTCCCTTTGAACTCTCCATTTTTTAGAAAAATCAGCCTTACGGACATCAAAACGAAGAAAAGGGCGATGAAACCTAGTGTGATGAAGAAAGTTGCCATACCGGAGAAATTTGCGCAAATTTAATGCTTTACTTTGAAAACGTTTACACGTCAAGCATAGTTTCCTACAACATGTCCAACTTGAGTTCTCGAGCCGAGCAATTGGCTGCCTTTGACCGCTTATTGACCATCATGGATGAGCTTCGTGCGCAATGTCCCTGGGACAAAAAGCAGACCACCGAAAGTTTGCGCCACCTGACCATTGAGGAGACCTTTGAACTTTCGGATGCCATCTTGGAAGGCAATCCGGAGGAAATCAAGAAAGAGGTGGGTGACCTGCTTCTGCACCTGGTCTTTTATGCCAAAATCGGTTCGGAGCAGGGTAGTTACGACATTGCCACTGTGATTGATTCCTTGTGTGAAAAATTGATTCGCCGTCACCCCCACATCTACGGGGATACGGTAGCGCAGGATGAGGAGACCGTCAAACAAAATTGGGAGAAAATCAAGTTGACTGAGAAGGGAAATGTCTCTGTACTTGGTGGGGTGCCCAAAAGTTTGCCCGCCCTCATCAAGTCCATGCGAATCCAGGAAAAGGCCCGAGGTGTGGGTTTTGACTGGGAGGAGCCCGAGCAGGTATGGGAGAAGGTGAAGGAGGAAATGGGTGAGTTTGAGGCGGAGTTTAGCGTCGCCGCTGGATCCAAAATCGACCAAGAAAAGGCTGCTGGGGAGTTTGGGGACCTGCTTTTTTCACTGATCAACTATGCCCGATTTATCGACATCAACCCGGAGGAGGCCTTGGAGCGCACCAACATCAAGTTCATCTCACGATTTCAGTACTTGGAGCGAGCAGCCAAAGCGGCTGGCAAAAATCTAAGCGAGATGAGTTTGGCGGAAAT
>JAXISU010000207.1:0-4268 GCA_034680425.1 Cyclobacterium sp. | reverse complement strand
TCTTGGGGCTTTCCATCTTTACTTTTGTGTCTTGGATGATTTTTGGAGGAGAAAATGCGCTCTCCTTCGGATTACTTTCCGCGGTATCGGTATTGGTCATAGCTTGTCCCTGTGCTTTGGGATTGGCTACCCCCACCGCCCTGATGGTGGGCATGGGCAAGGGTGCCGAGCAACAAATCCTAATCCGCGATGCGGAAAGCCTGGAACTAGGACACAAAGTCAGCGCCTTGGTGCTAGACAAAACGGGTACACTGACACATGGCAAACCCAAGGTCAGCACTTTTTGGGAAAACACAGCAGAAAGCGGAGTTGACAGCGAAACACTGGAAGGCATCCTCCTAGCCTTGGAACGCAACTCCACACATCCACTAGCCGAAGCGGTCATTTCCTCCTTAGAACATAAGAAACTGCCCATGTATGCAGTAGAAGGATTCGAAAATAGCCCTGGAGCAGGAATCACAGGAAAGATTGAAGGTCAAACCTATTTCCTGGGAACCAAAAAGTGGATTCAATCGCTTCAAATCCCCCTACCTCCCGCAGTGGAATCCGTGGAAAAGGAAAGTCAAGAAAAGGCACAAACGCTGATTTGGTTGAGTAATGAAACCCAATTACTGGCAGTTCTTGGGATCGAAGATGAAGTCAAGCAGAATGCCCAGCAGGTCGTGAATGAATTGAAAGACATGGGAATAAGCGTTTACCTACTGACAGGTGATCAAAATGCCCCCGCCAAGGCCGTAGCGAATCAAGTGGGGATTTCCCAATACCAAGCCGAATGCCTTCCTGCCGATAAATCCAAGTTTATTAAATCCTTACAAGAGCAAGGGCATGTAGTGGCCATGGTGGGCGATGGGATCAACGACGCGGAAGCCTTGGCACAGGCCGATGTGAGCATTGCCATGGGCATGGGCTCGGATATTGCGCTTGATGTAGCCAAAATCACACTGATGAACTCGGATCTAGCCAAAATTCCACAAGCACTTCGGCTTTCAAGGCTCACGGTTCATGGAATTCGGCAAAATCTATTTTGGGCTTTTGTCTACAACTTGATCGGTATCCCCATTGCCGCTGGACTCCTTTACCCCTGGTTTGGGTTTTTACTTGATCCCATGATTGCCAGTGCAGCCATGGCCTTGAGTTCCTTGTCCGTAGTGGGCAATAGTTTGCTATTAAAAACTCAAAGTTTGGACTGACACAGTGAGCAATAGGTCTAAAGATTAATTAAACTAATAATACATCCTAATAAATTCAATCGTCTCTATATCAATTTACTATATATGAAAAAATACACCTTTTCGACCAATATTCAGTGCAGCAATTGCTTGTCCAAAGTAAGTCCAAAACTCAACGAGCAGGCTGGAATTCATACCTGGCAGGTGGACTTGCAGGACCCGAATCGAACGCTGACTGTGGAAACCGAAATCCTAGCCCCTGAGGACATCCGAAAGGCAGTGCTGAAGGCTGGATTTATTGCAACTGTAAACTAATCCTTCATCGACTGGATTCATCCTCAAGAACTTAAGTGATTTCAAAATCCTCTAGAGATGAAACTAGAAGTTCAATTTATCCGTATGTTTGTGTGATGAAATCGAGTGTATCCATCCTATTAGCGTTGCTGCTGCTATTCTCCACTGTGGGAATGGCGAAGACGACGCATTGGTGCATGGGTCACGAGATGGAGTCTGCCATTGGTTTTGGTGAGAAACATTTGGATTGCGGGATGGAACTCCCAACCGAGAATTCCAACACTTCTTCGGAAGATCCTTCCAGTTGCTGCGAAAACAAAACCCAGCACCTTCAAGTAGACGATGATTTTCAAGTAAGCCAGGTTGAATTTCAACTCAGCCCTTCATTTACCCTTCCCCTTCTTCAAGTTTTTGTTTTTGAAGGGGACTTTTTTAGTATTCAGGAGGTAGTTTTCCCTACCGAACTGAGTCCACCTGTACCCAAACGGGATTTTCAGCTGCTCTACCAATCCTTTTTGATTTAATTCCAAGGTAAGCTTGTCTCAAGCTTTTCGTGAATCTCCTGTGGCTTTAGGTCTCAGGCAATTTTCATTTATCCTTTGGAATCATGATCAATCGCATAATTCGTTTCTTTTTAGAAAATAAGTTAGTCACGCTCCTCTTCTTTCTGCTCATCTTGGGCTGGGGACTGGCCACGGCACCTTTCAACTGGGACTTAGGGAGTTTTCCCCGTGACCCAGTACCGGTGGATGCCATTCCGGATATTGGGGAAAACCAACAAATAGTATTCACCGAATGGATGGGACGCTCTCCTCAAGATGTGGAGAATCAAATCACCTATCCCCTCACCACCTCACTCCTTGGCTTGCCTGGGGTCAAAAGTGTGCGTTCCAGTTCGGCCTTCGGTTTTTCGAGCATTTACATCATTTTTGAGGAGGACATCGAGTTCTACTGGAGCCGCTCTCGCGTACTCGAAAAATTGAATTCCCTGCCTTCTGGGTTACTTCCTGAGGGGGTTCAACCCAAACTAGGCCCCGATGCCACTGCATTAGGACAGGTATTTTGGTACACCTTAGAAGGACGCGATGCGGATGGAAATCCCACCGGAGGATGGAATCCCGAAGAATTGCGGACTATTCAAGACTATTACATCCGCTATGCCTTGACTGTGGTCGAGGGAGTGGCTGAAGTGGCCTCCGTAGGCGGATTTATCAAAGAATACCAGGTAGATGTGGATCCTGCTGCACTCAAAGCCAATGGCATCAGCCTCATGGAGGTCATGGATGCGGTGCGCAAATCCAACCTAGATGTATCGGCCAATTCCATCGAAATCAATCAGGTGGACTACTACATCCGTGGTCTGGGATACATTGATGACCTGGAAGATTTGGATAAGGCCGTCGTGAAAGTCACCAACAATGTACCCATTCGCCTCCAAGACATAGCGAAGATCAACTTTGGTCCTCAGCCCCGAAACATGGCTGGAATCCTGGATAAAGGCGGTGCAGAAGCCGTGGGTGGAGTAGTCATTGCCCGCTATGGGGACAATCCCCTGCAAGTCATCGAGGGTATCAAAAAGGAAATTGAGCAACTAGGCCCTGGGCTACCGACCAAAACCTTAGCCGATGGCACCATTTCCAAGTTGACCCTAGTGCCTTTTTACGATCGCTCTGGCTTGATCTACGAGACCTTGGGCACCTTGTATGAAGCCATCAATTTGCAGATCCTAGTCACCATCCTGGTGATTCTCGTCATGGTGGCCAATGTGCGTGCCTCCTTGCTGATTTCTTCCCTCCTGCCACTGGCGGTGCTGATGTGCTTTATTTTCATGCGCTACTTTGGGGTGGATGCCAATATCATGGCATTATCAGGCATCGCGATCGCCATTGGCACCTTGGTGGATTTGGGAATCATCCTGAATGAAAATATTCTTCGCCATCTGGAAACTGCACCCAAGGAAAAATCCAAACTCCAAACGATTTTCGAGGCATCAGCAGAGGTTTCTGGAGCCATTCTAACGGCCGTCAGCACCACCATCATCAGTTTCCTTCCGGTATTCACGCTACAGGCCGCAGAGGGCAAACTCTTTGGTCCACTCGCATACACCAAAACCTTCGTCTTGATCGCTGCCGTACTGATTACCTTATTCATGCTGCCTGCATTGACACACTGGGTAGTGAGTTGGCGGAAAGTCAGTGACAAGGTAAGTCGATACGGCAATTATGCGCTCCTACTCCTAGGACCATTGGTCGGTATTTTTGCTTGGACCTGGGCTGGTCTTTTGCTATTCAGCTACGGCGCAATTCACAGTTTGACTTTTCATTTTCCAGATCGCTTCGAAAAATACAAGTCCAAAGCCCTACTAGGCGCTACGCTCATTGCCATTTCCTGGCTGCTTACTACCCTATGGATGCCTTTGGGCGTATCCGTTAGCACTTTTGGTAATTTTCTGTTTATCGCCATTCTATTATTTGCCGTGCTTGGCGGGTTTATGGGATTTATCCAAATCTATCCAAGACTCCTCACCTGGTGCCTCAACCATAAACGTGCTTTCTTGGTCTTTCCCTCTCTGATTATCGGCTTGGGATTGATCATTTGGCTAGGCTTTGGGCGAGTATTTGGGTTTATCCCTACGGCTGCCGATGGCTTAGGGGTAAACATCCGCACCACGGCACTCTGGTCAGGAATGACCCATGCTTTTCCTGGCTTGGGCAAGGAGTTTATGCCTTCTCTCAACGAAGGCTCCTTCCTACTGATGCCAACCAGCATGCCTCATGCGGGAGTTCAAGAAAACAAGGAGGTATT
>JAXISU010000206.1:0-4273 GCA_034680425.1 Cyclobacterium sp. | reverse complement strand
GATGCAGTCCAGATCATAGCTAAGTCGCGCTTTATTTTTTTGCACAAATTTTCATCAGTTAATTTTTCAATTTTTTGGGTTTTAATTCAGAATTAGTTCGTGTGGTTTGGATTATGTTTTATGGATAACTTTAGAACTTCAAATTATGCTACATGTGGCCTCAGCTGATCCGTCAATTTCGTCATTACCTTACTCTTGAGCGCTCTCTGAGCACCAACTCCATTGAGGCTTATACTCGGGATGTAGAGAAGCTAGCGGATTATGTGTCCCGTGAGTTTCCCTCCAAAAGTCCGATTGATTTGGAATTGGAGCACTTGCGGCGATTTGTGACGGCCTTGGCAAAGTTGGAGATCTCTGCTTATTCCCAGGCGAGGATTATCTCGGGTATCAAAGCCTTTTACCGCTTCCTGATGTATGAGGATCGAATTACAGAGGATCCTGCACAGTTGCTTGAGGCACCCAAGTTGGGTCGAAAGCTACCCGACACCTTGAGTTTTCCGGAGGTGGAGGCCCTACTCGAGGCCATTCCATTGGGCGAACCCGAAGGGCATCGTAACCGGGCCATGTTGGAAGTATTGTACAGCTCTGGCTTGCGCGTTTCAGAGTTGGTGGAACTCAAAAAAAGCCAGGTTTTTACCGAAGTTGGGTTTTTGAAGGTGGTCGGCAAAGGAAATAAGGAGCGTCTTGTGCCGATTGGCAAGGCTGCTTTACACCACCTGAAGCTTTACGAAGAACATGTGCGATCTCAGCAAACCCCAGCTAGAGGGCAAGAGGAATACGTGTTCCTCAACCGACGAGGACAGAAATTGACTCGTGTGATGGTATTTTTAATTATCAAAAAGACTGCAGCCCAAGCAGGGATTCAGAAAAATATCAGTCCGCACACCTTCCGGCATTCTTTTGCGACGCATTTGATTGAAGGAGGAGCTGACTTACGTGCAGTGCAGGAAATGCTTGGTCATGAGAGTATCACGACAACAGAGATTTATACGCACTTAGATCGGGATTATTTGAAGCAGGTTTTGCACAACTTTCATCCTAGGAAATAGGAGTACTTATTGCCAGATAGACTCAGTTAGAATCTGTTGGACACTGTGTGTGGATATAAAAATCACCAACCGAATTGCGTGGTACACTCCTAATAAAATAGCTAAGGTGTAGGCAAGCTTTGTGCTGTAAAGTATGCTTGAAAAATAATTTTTTTGAGTGATTAATTCTGTAATAAGAACCAGGATTGCAATAAAACTAACAATGGGTACTACTGGACCTAAAATATGGTATTCCATACTTTTTAATAGGTCTCCCTGATAAAAAAAGATAATTGATTTCGTAATTCCGCAGCCAGGACAAGGAAAGCCAGTCACCATTTTGAAAGGGCATAAAGACTGTTCTGTCTCAATGTGCTCATGGCTAGTAAGCATAATGAAAAAAGGGATTGCCAGCATGCTAAGCGCGCCAGCAATCCCATATATTTTTCGCAAACGTTGCTTATTCGTAAAGCTTGTTGATATCACCTTGTACAATCATTGCAGATACCATTGGCACGAAGAAGCCTAACACCAACAATAGGGTAGATTGATCTTTTCCAGCCTGTCCAGTACGCTCGTAAACCTTAGGAAGTCCTTCCTTGCCAATCAAGTAGTAGAAATACAAGTTTACTGGCATGCAGCATCCTGAAAAAATAGCAATAGGCTGAGAAACTAATTCTTTTTCAGCGATAGTATTGAATACCTGTGCTACTTTAATGTTCCAATAAATTAGGTACAAGCCGCAGGTAACAAAGCCAAGTATCAGTACGAGTACTGGCTCATTTTTAAATTCGGGGATAGGTTGGGTCATAATGTTTATGTTTGCTGGTTCTACTCGTAAGGCTTTTCGATTACGCCCCGTTTTTAATGGTATCTGGCTCCATGATTATTCCCAATTCTATAATTAATTTTTCAATAATCAAACTTTAAAAATATAATTTCCTGCCTTAGTCTCAAAGTGAAGAACAATTGAGTCCATTTGTTTTTTTGTTCAAATCTATATTTTGAAGAATTAATCCAACATTTAAGTAGACGCGGAAAGAATAATTATTTTTATACAAAAGATAAATTTAACCCCTGGCTTGCACCACATCGTACAGTGCCTTCACTTGCAAATCCCCAAATCCATAGATCCCAGCTTGCCTGTTGAATTCTTGAAATACTAGGGAGAAGGCTGTAGTCCCCCTCGCTAATATTTCGTGCAGAATTCGTTCCGGCTTGCCAAAATCATTAATTCCGGGAAGTCGATCAAGTTGTGCTTGGCATACTTCCTCGAGGGACTGAAAGCAGGGAGAGGGTTGGCGAGATAGGCTTTTGAATTCTTCCCAATCTTGGTTTCTGTAGGCTTCCCAGAGGGTTTTTCCTAGCGCCACATCCGAAGTAGTCAAGGAAACCCTTGCCTGATAGCAATCTTCAAGTGAATCTGGAGTAGCCTGTCCAAATCCATCCCATCGATCTTTTACTGTTGAGGTTGGTGGAAAAACTCGAGACAACCTGATTTTGGTTTTGTCAGCAAGTACCGATAGCAAAAACCATAAGTTGAGCTGACAGAATAAATCGTCTTCAAACCAAAGACAAATTTCGGTATCCTCTGGGAGGGAATGCAGCTGCTCAATTTCTGAGATAGTTTTCTGGTGGTATTCCTCCACAGTGACTCCATAGCTCGAAGTGATGAATTCAGTTCGAGCCTTCCAAAACTCATCCAGGCTATCGCCAGTTACTGGTCCTACGATCAGGGCTTCCCGAAATACCAAATGGGTTTGAAAATAAGATGCGCCTTGGAGTTGATACGCCAACTGATCGCCATTTAAAAGATGTAATTGGTTTTTCATTTTGTTATTCCCTTCAAAAATAACCGATCAAAGGCGCTGGATCGGGGCAGTTTTGACGGTAGTAATCCAGGTCTTTTTCAGCCGCCACGCCAGGATAGTCACCCAAAAAATCACCCATGTCCCAGATCAACTGAAAGTGCAGATGCGGTGGCCAATCTCCATTCTCTGGAAAGGGGCCAATCTCACAAATCTGTTCGCCAGCGCTAACTTCTTGGCCAACTTCGAACGAGGATAAACTAGTGTTGCTAAGGTGTCCATAGAGGGAGTACAAGGTCTTTTCTCCGAGCGCGTGTGAAATAATCAGTGTCGGACCATAATTTCCAAAACCCACATTGTCTTGGAAACTGTGAATTTTACCCGCAAGGGGAGCATACACAGGGCTACCTGCTGCAGCCCAAATGTCTACACCCAAGTGAATATTCCGAAAGTTGGAAGTTGCCGTGGCAAATACCTCGCTTCGCCGGTAAATACCTCGTTTTTCCAAGTAGCCTCCGATTCCGTATTTTTTGTTGGCAGTTTCTATTTGTCCAAAGACAAATGCATTGAAGCTGTCAGTATCGCTGAGATCCACCTCCGACAATGCTTCATTGGCTTCTGTAAAATCCAAGGAGAGCGTATTTTCGGGACTGAGCGCTTCTCCCATTATGGGAAAGGTGTTGAGATTAACTAAGTTCATTTGGTGTAAAAAGCCGGGATTTCGTATTCAATGGATGAATCTACTCATTTCCCTAGGCAACGCCAATCCTCGTATTTGGCGATTGGCAAGAAAGACTGCAAACTTCCCTACTTTTCCCTTTCCCCTTCGGATAATTTTTCTAATTTTACGCCAATTTGGACCTAAGTAAAATCTAATTTCTCCACTCCCCATGCCTAAAGATTCGAGCATCAAACACGTATTAATCATTGGTTCTGGTCCTATCGTCATTGGGCAAGCATGTGAATTCGATTATTCGGGTTCCCAAGCCTCCAGATCCCTTCGTGAAGAGGGGATTATCGTCACCCTGATCAACTCGAATCCCGCGACGATCATGACGGATCCGGTGACTGCAGATCACGTGTACTTGTTGCCTCTGGAGAAAAAGTCCATTCGGAAAATTTTAACAGATCACCCCGATATCGATGCTGTTCTTCCGACCATGGGTGGACAAACTGCCTTGAATCTAGCCATTGATTGCGATAAGGCAGGAATTTGGAAGAATCATGGAGTGAAGATGATTGGCGTCGATATCGAAGCAATCGATACGGCAGAAAATAGAGAAAAATTTAAGGCCTTGATGGAGCAAATCGGCGTAGATGTCTGCAAAGGAGATACCGCCACGTCCATGCTTCAAGGCAAAGAAATCGCCCAAGAAATTGGCTTTCCGCTGATCATTCGTGCTTCCTACACCCTTGGAGGAGCAGGAGGGGCGGTTG
>JAXISU010000205.1:0-4309 GCA_034680425.1 Cyclobacterium sp. | reverse complement strand
TTGGATTTGGCTGCTCGGCTGCCCAGGTGTCTGCCATTTTTTCGGATTGGGCAAAAGGCGAGTTGAAGTCCTTCCTACTGGAAATCACTGCCGATCTTTTACTTTTCAAAGAAGGCGGAGAATTGCTACTCGATAAAATATTGGATCAAGCGGGTCAAAAAGGGACTGGAGCTTGGTCATTGACCACCGCTTTGGAGTACGGAATTCCCTACAGCCCATTGGCTGAGGCCGTGAATGCGCGAGGGGTGTCTGGAGAAAAGGCGATGCGCGTGGCATTTTCCAAAACGTTCCAGCATCAATTCCAACAGGTTGAGGGTTCTTTGGAAACTTGGCTTCCCAAAATCAAAGAAGCCTATGCCTTGGCTCGAATCATCAATCATGAGGTAGGTTTCCGATTGATGAAAACCGTATCAGACACCAAAGGCTGGGAACTGAATTTCAATGAAATCGCCCGCATCTGGACCAATGGTTGCATCATCCGATCCGGTTTGATGGAGCGAATTTCTACTAATTATGGGGATCAAGTGGCCTTCTTTGAAATCGCAGGAGTGAAAGAACAGGTGATTTCTGGAAGAAAAGCCTTGGCAGAATTAGTGGGATTGGGGGTGACGAATGGGTTTGCTTTACCGGTAATGAGCGCAGGGATCAACTACCTTCTCGGTCGAATTACCGCGGAGTCTTCCGCTTCCGTGATTCAGGCACAGCGCGATTATTTTGGAGCGCATACCTACCAGCGCAAGGACGATCCAAGCGGGAAGTTTTACCACACCCAATGGACGAATTCCTAAATTGCATTCTACACTAAAGCTGGACAATCGTCCAGCTTTTTTTTGAAAAGTCACTCGATAAAAAGCAACTAGGAGTTGAAGTTCAATACCATCAGCCGTGAACTGTGGTCCGTTGACCAAAATGATCCTCTTTTTTCCATCAATGGGATTGGATTTGGTGAAACTAGGAGCGAACTTCAAACATCAACTGAAGCAATCTCTTATGACATTCAAATCGCTTGCCCTGACCCTACTTTTTGGACTTCTTTCGCTAGTGGCTTTTGGCCAAGACCTGGTCATCAGGTCCGTCCACGTGGTTTCTTTGGAAACGGGAAAGATTCAGGAGGACCAAACCCTTTTGGTCAAAAATGGCAAAATTGAATCCATTGTCCCTGCTGGAAAGTTGCCCGCAGCCTGGCAGCAAGTGACCCAAGTCGAGGGCAAGGGGAGTTATGTTTTCCCTGGGCTTGCCGAATTTCATGCGCATTTGCCGGTAGCTGCAGATGGCAATACCCAACTCCAAGAGGAATCCATGTGGCTTTACCTAGCCAATGGGGTGGTGCGTATTCGAAGCATGCTAGGACACCCCAGCCACATTGCCCTTCGAGACAAATTGAATGCGGGGCAATTGATGGGTCCAAAAACCTACATTTCAGGCCCCTCCTTCAATGCCAATTCCGTGACAGACCCAGCGCAGGGTGCGGCAATGGTCAAATCCCAAAAGCAAGAAGGCTACGATCACTTGAAGATTCATCCTGGAGTCCTTTCGGATGAAATGAAAGCAATTGCAACTGCAGCCAAGGCAGAAAATATTCCATTTGGAGGACATGTGCCATTGGATGTTGGAATTCATCAGGCCCTGGAAGATGGCTTTAAATCCATCGAACACATGGATGGGTACATGGAAGGTTTGCTTCCTAGTACGGTTACCATTGACCCAGCTACTTCAGGTCCTTTTAATCTGAATTTATCATCCCAGGTGGACTGGAGCAAACTCCCAGGACTCATTCAGAAGACCTTGGATCAAGGGACTTACCTGGCGCCTACGCTCACGCTGTTTGACCGGTATTTTGGTTACATCCCGGCCGACACCTTTCGCATAGCTCCAGAAATGAAATACCTCCCAGGCTTGCAGATTCAGCAGTGGGTGAATACCAAAAAGCAATTGGAAAGGGCAGGCATGCTGAACAAAGAAGTAGTGGCTCCTTACCTCGCTTTTCGCCGAAGGTTGTTTCTGGAAATGCACCGTGCTGGCGTGCCCATGATCATGGCTTCCGACTCCCCGCAGGTATTCAATGTTCCAGGTTTTTCGATCCATCACGAGATTGCCTTGATGTCGGAAGCAGGAATGTCCAACCTTGAAATTTTAAAAACGGGATCGCTTGTTCCTGCACAGTACATGGGTGCAACAAACAGTTGGGGACAAATTAAGGAAGGCTATGAAGCCGATTTTGTCCTTGTGGAACAAAACCCGCTCCTCGATCTCAAAACCCTCCAAAAGCCCGTGGGTGTAGTGATCCAAGGAAAGTGGATTGGGAGAGAAGAACTTCAAAGTAATTTGGATCGTATCGAAAAAAATCACCTCAGAAACTGAACTGTTTATGAAAAAGTACTCTATTCCTAGTTTAAATCTCCGGTTAGGCCAACTCCTACTTTTAATTACTTTAGCGATTAGTAGCTGTACTGCTCCTCCAAAACAAAACCCCAAATCAGCAACCACCACCTTTATGATTCAATCCGAATTACTCACCGAATACCAAGGACAGCCCGTTTACCGCTATGTGTTAGATAATGGCACCATTCAAGTTGAACTCTCCAACTTTGGAGGGATTGTCTATAAAATCCTAGCACCAGATCGTGACGGGAAGAAGGAGAATGTGGCCTTGACTTTGGATCGAGTAGAAGATTTTTTGGATACAGAAAACCCCTTTTTTGGCGCTACTGCAGGTAGAGTGGCCAACCGAATTGCGAATGCTCAATTCAAGTTGGACGGAAAAACCTATGACCTGGCGAAGACCAATGGAGACAATCACCTCCATTGAGGAAAAGTGGGATTTGACAAGAAGGTGTGGACACCTGAAACCTACTCCACAGACTCCACGGTAGGGGTCAAGATGACTTACCTCAGCCCAGATGGAGAAGAGGGTTACCCTGGCAACCTGCAGACGACGCTCTGGATGGAGCTACATGGGGATAATACGCTCCGAATTCGATTTGAATCGACCGCAGATCAAGCCACTTTGGTCAACTTGACCAATCATACCTACTTTAATTTGGGAGGCATGAAACGCGATGTGTTGGATCATGAAATTCAGTTTTGGGCTGACGCCTACACCCCCATCGACGAGGAGCTAATTCCTACTGGAGAGGTGAAGGATGTTGCGGGAACTCCATTTGATTTTCGTTCGCCAAAAATCTTGGGAGACCAAATTGCAGCAAATGGGGGAGGCTTTGATCACAACTTCGTGACCAAAAGGGAGAAATCACCCGAAATGAAGCAGGTGGCCCGAGTACGTCACCTCGAGAGCGGTCGGGTGATGGATATGTATTCGGACAATGTGGGCGTTCAATTCTACACGGGCAATTTTCTAAGCAAGTTTCCCGGTGCAGGGGGCCAAACCTACGATACCCATTGGGGCTTTTGTCTAGAATCTCAAAATTGGCCTGATGCGATCAATCATTCCAATTTTCCAAGCCCTATACTTCGACCTGGGGAAACCTACACGCATACCATCGACTACCGCTTTACTGTAGAAGATTAAGTAGATCCACATTCCCGAGGACTACAAAAAACCTTTGGGGCATATCTTTCGTCTTCATGCACAGCAAGCTAGTTCAGCTTGGAAAGGGATTCAATTAGTCATTCATCTTAAAAAATCATCATGGGATTATTTTCAGCACTATTGGGGAATGCGGGGGCGGTCAGCCAAGAAGAACTTCAAAAGAAATATGGGGAGTTGCTTACTACCGGAGAAGAGATTGAGCTTGGCTTCAAGCTTGTCCGAGACACCTTTATTTTTACCAATAAGCGACTTATTTTGGTCGATATTCAAGGGATTACGGGGAGCAAAACCGAATACACTTCGATCTCCTACAAGAGTATCTCCAGGTTCAGCGTGGAGACGGCAGGCACCTTTGATTTGGATGCAGAGTTAAAGATTTGGGTATCTAGTGAGGTTCATCCCAGCATCAAAAAGCAGTTCAACAAGTCCGTCAACGTCTACGAAGTTCAGCGCGTTTTGGCGCATCATGTGCTGAAGTAAGTTCAGAGGTGATAAGGGGAGTACAAATCAAAAAGAGGTCAATTTGGCCTCTTTTTTTATATAAAAACAACATCCTTTTTTCTGAAACTCACTAATTAAGGTCCGCATCTTTTTTCAATTTCAGTAACTCGTTATTTGCCTTAAGTGATGTTCCAAGTGAACTACATAGTCATCAATCAAGTATTGTAAAGAATGTAAATTCCCTCGAATAGAACAGTTTAAGGATAAATTTTCCACTGGTATGTTTTCAATAAGGCTAATCAAATGTCTGTTGTATGT
>JAXISU010000204.1:0-4314 GCA_034680425.1 Cyclobacterium sp. | reverse complement strand
GGTTCACAAAATTTACTTGGCAAAAATCTGTGTAGGATCTTGGAAAGACTTAAACTCAAGGGCATTGCCACAGGGGTCCAAGAAAAACATGGTGGCCTGCTCGCCCACTTCACCCTTGAAGCGAATGTAGGGCTCAATGACAAATTCAATGCCGTGAGCTTTGAGCTTGTCTGCGAGGTCATGCCATTCCTCCCAACCGAGAATAGCTCCGAAGTGACGTACAGGAACATTTTTTCCGTCCACCTCGTTGGTTTTGGCGTTGGCAAGTTCATCCGGCTTGATGTGTGCGGATAACTGGTGACCAAAGAAGTTGAAGTCAATCCACTTGTCGGTGCTACGACCAATGTCACAACCCAGCAGATCGCCGTAAAATTGGCGGGTTTCTTCGATGTCACGAATAGGAAAAGCGAGGTGAAAAGGTTTAAATTCAGCCATAATGATTAGTTTCGTGGGGTGATGTGTTCAGGGCATGTTGATTTTTCTCCCCTAATATATGGCAAAAAAGAAAACAGTTGCATTGGTTTTGAGCAGCGGCGGCGCAAGAGGACTGGCGCATATTGGCGTGATCGAAGAGCTCGAGCACAGGGGCTATACAATTGCTGAGATTGCGGGCTGCTCCGCAGGTGCTTTAGTTGGCGGCATGTATGCTGCAGGCAAGCTCCCCGAATTCAAAGATTGGATCTGCAATTTGGACCGCGTGGATGTCTTTTCCTTGATGGATTTTACTTTTTCAAGCCGTGGATTTATCAAGGGAGAAAAGGTATACCAAGCCCTAAAACGAGTCGTTCCAGACCAAAACATTGAAGAATTGTCCATCCGATTTTCCTGCAATGCGGTAGATGTCAACTCCGGAAAGGAACATGTATTTACCCAAGGGAGTCTGTACAAAGCCATCCGTGCCTCGGGTAGCATCCCCTCCGTTTTTATCCCTGCCAAGGCAGAAAAGCAGCATTTTATTGATGGAGGCGTATTGAACCCCGTTCCCATCTCCCTGATTTCAGATCCACACGCTCATAAAGTAGTGGTGGTAGATACAAATGCATTGGAAGAACATTACCTCGATCACCCAAGCAAGCCTTCCAGTAGGCCCCAGGGACTTGCCCTCCCCAGCTGGGTGAAGGAGTACCAAGGCAAAATGAAAACCAATTTTCCGGTAGGCAAGAAAAAAGACCCCCAACGAACTTATTCAGCTTTGGAGCTCGTCAACCGTTCCTTTGATCTGCTGCAAGACCGCTACTGCCAATTACTTTTGGAAAACTATCCGGTGGATGCCCAAATCAAAATTGCAAGAAAGCAATGCGGAACACTGGAATTTCACCGTGCCGCCGAATTGATTGAAGTTGGCCGAATCAAGACTGCAGCAGCCCTAGACCGCATGGAACATGGAAATTGAAGAACTCAATCGCCTCCTAGGCAATGTGGATAACTACCTTTTGGATCAAATCCTCAAAGGGCGATTTACCAAGGATATGAAAATCTTGGATGTGGGCTGTGGGGAGGGTCGAAATGCCGTGTATTTCCTTCAAAAAAACTACGCGATTTTTGGTATCGACCCAAATGAGTTAGCCATCCAGTATTGCCGCTACTTGGCCAAAACCATAAATCCCGAAACAGACATCCACCGCTTTCAAGTGGGCGATGGGGTAGCAATTCCTTTCCATACAGCTGCCTTTGATGCGGTGATCAGTTCGGCTGTCCTCCACTTTGCGGAGGGACATGCCCATTTTTGGAAAATGATCGCTGAAATCCATCGAGTACTCCAGCCAGGGGGAATTTTCTGGATGCGGATGTGTACCGGTTTTGGCAACATCCTGGAAGAAAGTCAAGACCTAGGAGAGGGCAGATACGCCTTACCGGACGGATCCGAACGCTATGTATTGCTGCCTGATGGGCTGCAGGAACTGGAGCGCGTTGGTTTCCGATTTCTCGAAGCCCCCAAAACAGTCCTGGTCTATGGGCAACGGGAGATGGGGGTATTTTTGATGGAGAAAATTTAAAATTACCACTAAGAAACCGCCTCTTCTAAAAATTCAAAATCAACGATTCAATAAAATCAGTTGTTTTAAATGGGGGATTAACCTGGCTTAAATTTCCGCAAAAAACTATGTTTTTTTCAGGACAATAGGCAATTAAGGAGCCCCAAAATCCAGCATGTCCAAAATAGGTATCCCCATTAAAGGTGTACTGAAAAATTCCCAAACCTGAGTTACTTACTCTACCCGACTTTAAGGTATGGGGAACCATGGTAAGCATGCGTTCCAAACTACTTGGGTCATTTAGCAACTTCAATCCAAAGAGTCCTTTTAAAAAAATGGCCAAATCAGAAGTAGTAGATACCACCCCTCCACCTGACCAATCATAGGATGTGTTTAGTGTTTTTGTGATATCTCTTTTTCCAAGAAAGGCATGTGCCTTATTTCCTGTAATTCGCTCATCTTCGTAATACTCGAAGTACGTTGAGTTCATCCCCAAAGGCTCAAAAATCCTTTTTCTAAATTGCTGCGCAAGAGATTGTCCTGAAATTTGCTCGATCACTAACCCTAATAAAAAATAATTCACGTCAGAGTAATAATAGCCCTCACCTGGAGCAAAATGTGCTTTTTTATTTAAACCATACTTAAAATACGTATGCATTAATTTCTCTGGCGACCATTGTTTTTGTTTGTTGAGGTACTCCCCGATGTAAAAACGAATGGCTGAATCCGTAAATAAATCTGCTAGGCCACTCCGATGGTTTAATAAATGTTCAAGGGTAATCCTTTTGCCATAAGCCTCACCCTTTAAAAAATGTAATTCCTGAACTCTACTAATTTTTGAGTTGGAAAGATGGAGTTCTAGAGGGTCTGTTATTTTTAATTTGCCCTCCTCTTGAAGCTGAAGAATGACCGTCGCGGTCATCGTTTTGGTTATGCTCGCGATTTTAAACTGATCATCCTTTGATGCTGTAACATGCTCCCCATCTGAAAGACCAACTGCTTCATGGAAAACCAAATCGTCTTTTGAAAGAAAAATCTGAATGCTATGCACTGGATTTTTACCCTCCGAGTTCAATTGTTTCCCCATCAAATGAAGGAGCGTATCTTTTTGCTGGGCAAATCCGATTGCATTAAAAAAAATCACAAAAATGGCTAGAAAGAATAATTTACGTACGACAAATACCTTTTGAGTCATTGGCTTAAGTAGAATTTAGAGGTGGGGTTTAGAAGTAACCTGGTTTAGGATTTCCCCTGTACCGCCTTCACAATCAAGTCAAATACGGTGGTGGGAGCGATGCGATCGGCATTGGAAAGTGTAGCCTCACAAACCAACAGGGGCTTGTCCAAATCCGATTCTGGTATACGCCCATGGGCCCCCTTGACCAAGCTAGCATCCAAAGGAATCACATCCATCAAGTAGCGAAAGCCGAGCTTTTTCTTGATCAGCTTGCTGCCCACCTTGAGTAAAGGAATGGGGATCGCAGGATCCATAATCAGTTCCACAGGATCGTAACCTGGCTTCCTGTGGATGTCAACACAGCGCGCATAATCGGGGGCTTTGGCATCGTCGAGCCAGAAGTAGTAGGTAAACCAGGAATCGGCATCCGCCACGACCACCAAATCCCCTGAACGGGCATGATCCAAATGTGCTTCTTTTTTCCCTTGGGCATCCAGCACCTTTTCCACTCCTGGAATCGCTTCGAGGAGGGCTTTCACCTCGGCAAGTAAGGACTGATCCTGCACATGCACATGCGCTACCTGGTGATCTGCTACGGCAAACACTTTCGAGGTACCCGCATCGAGGGTTTCTAGACCCAGTTCATTTTTCACTTGAATCCAGCCCTTCTCTCTAAAAATTCGGTTGAGGTGGATCGGCTTCGACACAGAAGTAATGCCGTATTCGGAAAGAAGCAGCACCTGCGTTCCTTGACTTTCAAAGTAGGTAATCAGGTCCTTTGCCAGGTCATCAATTTCCCGTAGGTCTTTCCCAATCTTCGCGAAGTCAATGCCATACTTCTGCAAGGCATAATCCAAGTGGGGCAAGTAGATCAAGTTCAGCGTGGGGTTATGCCATTCATCTACCTTTTTGGCCGCCTCCACTATCCAACGGCTGGATGCGATGGTCGTCGCTGGCCCCCAAAAACTAAAGAGAGGAAAGGTTCCCAATTCCGCTTGCAGGCGGTCCCGCAGTTCCATGGGCTGGGAATGGCAGTCGGGCAACTTGCGCCCATCCGCAGGGTACAGCGGCCTTGGGGTCACCGCAAAATCCGCCGTGCTGTACATGTTGTACCACCAGAATAGGTTGGCCACCGTAAAACTCGGATCTTCTTTGCGCAGC
>JAXISU010000203.1:0-4316 GCA_034680425.1 Cyclobacterium sp. | reverse complement strand
CCTTAGGAGCATTTTTTGCTGTTCTTTTCACTCCTTTCAGCCTTTTTCTAGAAAAATACAAGTTTCCACGTATCCTGTCTAGTATCGTTTCTTTGGTATTAATGATAGGCCTAGTCGCTGGATTACTAAGTTTTATCGTAAGCAACTTAATTAGTTTTTCTGCAGATTTTGCAGATGTAACGGTACGAATTACCAACCTAATTCAGCAAGTAGATCAGTTTACAAGCTCCCAATTCGGGTTTAACCAGAAACTTGCAGATCAATTGGATCCAGATGTTTTGCTCAACCTTCTTAAAAAAAATAGTAGCAATATTTCTTCATTTGCGATTAATGCGATCGGCTCCTTGAGCAGCCTTATTTTGATTCCCGTATTTATGTTTTTCTCTTTACTCTATCGGGATCACTTGGTCAGCGTACTGGTTTCTATTTTTCAGGATACTGATCCTGCAGAAGTGAAGGCACAAACAATCCGCTTACGAAAAGTAGTGTTGAACTACATCTCAGGAGTAGGAAAAGTCATGGTCATCCTTGCCATTCTCAATATCACCGCCTATTCCCTAATTGGAGTAGAGCATGCCATATTTTTCGGAATTATTGGAGCGATACTGAATATAATCCCCTATGTGGGCCCATTAATTGGCGCTTTACTTCCCATGAGTTATGCCTTATTGACTATGGACAATTTACTATCTCCATTGCTAATTCTAGGAGCTTATCAGGCCATTCAAGTATTGGAAGGCAACATTCTAACCCCAAAAATTGTGGGTAGTCAGGTCAATTTGAATGCCTTCATCACCTTCCTGGGACTCCTATTGGGTGCCTCCGTTTGGGGTGTTGCCGGCATGATTTTGATTATCCCCATTTTAGCCATTTTACGTGAAATCTTTGACTTGTCTTCTTCCACCAAACCTTTTGCCTTGTTGCTAGGAGAAGAACCCAAGGAAATAGCACCTAAACCAACTCCCGATGAAAATTCGAATTCCTAATCTCCTCCTGATAGCAACCCTTCTTTTTTGGATGGGATGCGATAGTATAGAAGACCAAAAAGGCCGATTCCTACTCAAAGGCAATAAAAAGATGGAAGAAAACGATCCCAAAACTGCCTTGGGGTTTTATGAAGAAGCGATCGCACTAGATTCCAATTTTGTAGATGCCTACTACAACAAGGGGATGGCGCACATGCGCTTAAACCAACTGGAAGAAGCTATTCAAGATTTTAGTGCTGCCATTCAAAAAAAACCTGACTATACCGATGCGATCTTTCAGCGAGGATTGGCTTATTTGGACTTAGGAGCCAATTACAATGCCAAGGAAGATGCTGTTCGAATGGTCAGCCAAAGTCCAACAGAATGGAGGTCCTATTTTTTGAAGGGTCTCACTGAAGAAAAACAAAAATCCTATGCAGAAGCGCTGCAATCCTTTCAAAAAGCGGCAGAATTAGACCCAAAAAATTCGGATCTGTTGGTAAATCAAGCCACCATACATTTCTACCAAAAAGAGTACGGACCCGCCAAATCTATATTGCTAAAGGCAGAGGAAATCAATCCGGCAGAGCCAAACCTACACAACTTGCGGTCCATGATCTTCTTTGAGGAGAAAAATTACGAAGGAGCGCTTCAATCCGTCGAAAAGGCAATCACAATAGACAATCGACAGGCCTATTTTTACAACAACCAGGGATTGTATTTGCTCTTCCTGAATGAATTGGAAAAAGGTCTTGATTTAATCAACCAAAGCCTGGCGATGGATGACAAAAATCCATTTGCCCTGCGAAATAAGGGCATCTATTATACCCTTTCAGGAAAAAAGGTGGAAGCCTTGAGTTTCTTAGAGGAACTGGCAATCAGCCATCCCGAAATGGACTTGGTGCAGGAGTACCTAATTAAAGCAAGAGCCTTGTAATTAATCTATCCTAGGGAGGAAAGTCCCCAATTAGATCCCAAACTCCACCTGGAAAAGCCCAAACCAATAGTTTGCCGTTTGGGAGAGTAGCGGTTGATTATTCGCCCAGGAATAACCCAAATTCCCTTGCAACTTGACCCGGTGACCTCCAACGTAGTGAGTATAGCCCAAAGTGGTCTCCTCTCGTTGCGTTTCTAAGTTGCGAATCGATTGCTTGGGTGTGATTTGCGCATAGCGAATGGCTAATTCCCCCTGCTTGGAAATCAATTTACTGAGTTGCAGATTTTGACCAGTCCCCACCCACACTGCTTGGCGGGACCCAAACTGATTATAGGTGATGGGACTGGAAGCATTTCTGGAAAAATACTCCCCCAGGAGGGCCCATCCCCTATATTTCAGCATCATATCTGCAATAAAAACGCTTTGATCTCGCTTTTGATACAAGTCCGGACCCAACTGCCCTCTTGCTCTGGCTCCGCTTTCATTAAAATTATAACTGGCGCCGAGAGAAAGTTTAGGACGAGGCTCCAACTCTAGGTCTCCTTCGGAATAATCTCCTCCATTCGTGAATTTTCCAAAGGGCAGCACTTCCATTCTTCCCGTGTAACTCAAGCCTCGATCGCCTACGGAAGGATTTCTGCCTTCGCCTGCAGTAATCGCACCTTTGAATTGGTATACCGCATTACCCTGTGTAGGGAGCGTGTAATAAGCAAAAACACCAAAATCTCGATCTAGCGTAAAAAAAGAATTGGCAATGGATCGCTCTGCAAACTGCAAGTTTCCAGAACTAATGACACGCTCCCGGTTACCCGGCAGTTTGGCCTGTCCCATACCCACATATAAGTTGGGAGTAAAATGATAATAGAGGATGGCATCTCGGATAGGCTGAGCAACCTCTCCCCCATCCAGGTCCATATCAGACTTTGAAAATCCAAGTTGAATGTAATACTGAATGCGTGGATTGAACACAAAACCATCCAATCTTACCCGTAGCCTTCGAACGCGGAAATCCGTCTGCTCAAAACCCAAATTCTCTCCACTTTCTGTTCGAAAACCAAGTCGGTTTTGCAAGCGAAAGCGCAAATTCAAACTATACAAGGAGTCTTTGGTGAAACTTATCCCTTTTTGTGCTTGGAGTAAGGATCGTTCATCGGATTCATTTTGTGCCATAATGGATTGGCTAAATGCCAAACTCAAGCAGCCAATAATTAACTGAACCAAAAGAATCCTTCTCATAGCCTTTGGATGTAAAAAAAGCCGTAACGACCAAATCATTACGGCTTTCTTGAATTTAAATTAATTTAAGCCTTTGCCGCCTTGATCAAGTTTAACGCACTACCTGCCTTAAACCATTCAATTTGACCTTCATTGTAGGTATGGTTGGCCACCACAGTGTGTGAAGTACCATCTGCATGATGGAAAACAACTTCCAAAGGCTTACCTGGAGCAAACGTAGTCAAGCCATTGATATCGATCACATCATTTTCTTGGATCAAGTCGTAATCCGCAGGGTTTGCAAAAGTCAAGGCAAGCATGCCCTGCTTCTTCAAGTTGGTCTCGTGTATACGAGCAAAAGACTTCACCAAGATTGCACGAACACCTAGGAAACGAGGTTCCATGGCCGCATGCTCTCTTGAAGATCCTTCTCCATAGTTTTCATCTCCTACTACAATCGATCCAATTCCTGCTGCCTTGTAAGCACGTTGCGTTGCTGGAACTTCACCGTATCCACCAGTCAACTGGTTTTTTACCGAGTTGGTGGCATCGTTGTAGGCATTTACTGCCCCGATAAGCATGTTATTGGAAATATTATCCAAATGGCCTCTGTATTTCAACCAAGGACCTGCCATGGAGATGTGGTCTGTGGTACATTTTCCTTTGGCTTTGATCAACAACTTCATTCCTTTCAAGTCCATACCTTCCCATGCTGCGAATGAATCCAATAGTTGCAAACGATCAGAAGTTGGTGCTACTAGTACTTGAACGGTAGATCCATCTTCTGCTGGAGCCTGGTATCCTGCATCTTCTACAGCAAAACCTTTGGTAGGCAATTCCAAACCTTTTGGCTCATCCAAGCGAACTTGGTCGCCTTCAGAGTTGGTCAACGTATCCGTAAGCGGGTTAAAAGTCAAGTCTCCAGCAATGGCTAGTGCCGTTACAATCTCAGGGGAAGCGACGAATGCGTGTGTATTTGGATTTCCATCTGCACGCTTCGCAAAATTTCGGTTGAAGGAAGTGATGATGGAGTTCTTCTCCTGCTTTTCAGCACCATGTCTCGCCCACTGACCGATGCAAGGTCCGCAAGCATTGGCAAGCACCACACCACCCATTTTGTCAAAAGTGTCCAAAAATCCATCACGAGCCACAGTGAAACGAACTTGCTCGGAACCTGGGGTGATGGTATACTCAGACTT
>JAXISU010000202.1:0-4344 GCA_034680425.1 Cyclobacterium sp. | reverse complement strand
GTACTCCCTCCCAAGAAGTACCCATGATGCACTATGCGATGTACCAAAACATCATCGTGGTAGATCATTACAAAAACGAGTTGCACCTCTTCGAACACCTCCCAGAGGGGGCTGAGCGAACCTCCTACCTAGATGAAATCGAGACCTTGCTCAACAACAAAAACATTCCTGCCTACTCCTTCAAAAAAGTAGGGGAGGAAGTGTCCAACTACAGCGATGCAGAGTTCTTGGAACTCCTAGCCCAAGCACAGAAGCATTGCCAGCGTGGAGATGTGTTTCAGCTGGTGCTCTCTAGGCGATTTACCACTGCCTTCAAAGGGGACGAGTTTAACGTCTACAGAGCCCTTCGCTCGGTCAATCCCTCTCCCTACCTCTTCTATTTTGATTACGGATCCTTCAAGGTCTTTGGCAGCTCCCCCGAAGCACAAATCGTAGTTAAAAATAGAAAAGCAACCCTCTATCCGATTGCAGGGACCTTCCGACGTACCGGCAACGATGTGGAGGATGCAGCCCTTGCACGCAAGCTTTACGACGATCCTAAGGAAAATGCAGAGCACGTGATGCTCGTGGATTTGGCACGAAATGACCTTTCCCGTACTTCCGATCGGGTTGAAGTGGAGGTCTTCAAGGAAGTTCAATACTACTCCCATGTGATCCATTTGGTATCCAAAGTAACCGGCCAGCTACCCGAAGGAGCCAATCCTTTACAGTTGGTGGCGGACACCTTTCCGGCAGGAACTCTTTCAGGCGCACCGAAATACCGAGCCATGGAACTGATTGACGAACTGGAAACTGTGCCCCGTCAATTCTATGGAGGAGCGATCGGGTACCTGGGATTCAATGGGGACTTCAACCATGCCATTGTCATCCGCTCCTTTGTATCGGAAAATAACCAGCTTCGGTTTCAAGCAGGTGCCGGCGTAGTTGCTAAAAGTGACATCCACTCTGAATTGCAAGAAGTGGCCAATAAACTGGAAGCCTTGCGCGTGGCCTTGAAGACCGCCGAACAGATTTAAGCGATGCGTCCATGAAAATTTTAGTCCTAGATAATTACGATTCCTTCACCTACAACCTGGTGTACCTGATCCGTCAACTGGGTTACGGACAGCAATTGGACATCCGTCGAAACGATGCCTTTGCCCTCGATGAGGTAGAGCAATTCGATAAAATCCTCCTTTCTCCAGGACCTGGTATTCCTGAGGAAGCTGGGATGATGCCAGCCCTATTGCAACGCTTTGGTGCGACCAAGTCCATCCTTGGAATTTGCTTGGGCCATCAGGCTATTGCCGAGGCCTTTGGTGGAAAGCTCCACAACCTAGCAGAAGTGCAGCATGGGGTAGCAGCCGCACTTACGGTAGTTCCCGATCGATTATTCGCCGGACTACCTAGCCAGTTTGCCGTAGGCCGCTACCATTCCTGGGTTGTGGATGAGGCGTATTTACCTACTGACTTGGAGGTGATTGGCCGTACCTCTGACCAACAAATTATGGCAATTCGCCACAAGCACTTTGATCTCCGAGGGCTTCAATTTCACCCCGAAAGTATTCTCACGGAACACGGATCCCAGTTGATCCAAAATTGGCTTCAATCCTAACTGATCTCAATCCACCGATGAAAGACATATTAAATCACCT
Source organism: Cyclobacterium sp. (assembly GCA_034680425.1). Classification (GTDB taxonomy): domain Bacteria; phylum Bacteroidota; class Bacteroidia; order Cytophagales; family Cyclobacteriaceae; genus Algoriphagus. The sequence continues at coordinate 2,710 of JAXISU010000202.1, read as the reverse complement.
CATTGCACACAAGACGCTCTCTCAGCAGCAGGCGAAAGAGGTCTTGAAAAACCTGGCTACAGGGTCTTACCCCAGCAGCCAGGTAGCCGCCTTTATGACCGTATTTCTGATGCGCAGCATTACGGTGGAGGAACTGCGTGGTTTCCGGGAAGCGATGCTCGAACTCTGCGTACCGGTAGACCTTTCTGAATACGATGCCATGGATCTTTGTGGGACGGGTGGAGATGGCAAAGACACCTTCAATATCTCTACGCTTTCCTCCTTTATCGTAGCAGGAGCTGGTCAGTCGGTAGCCAAGCACGGCAATACGGGCGTTTCCTCTATTTGTGGTTCCTCCAACTTGCTGGCCCATTTTGGATACGAGTTTAGCGCGGATCCGGACCAGCTACGACGCAGTTTGGATCAAGTAGGACTCTGCTTCCTGCATGCGCCCCTTTTTCACCCTGCCATGAAAAGTGTGGCTCCTATCCGAAAGGAACTCGGAGTAAAGACCTTCTTCAACATGCTCGGCCCCATGGTCAACCCAAGTTTTCCTCGCAAGCAACTGGTAGGAGTGTTTAGCTTGGAACTGGCTCGATTGTATGGCTACCTCTACCAAGAGACGGAGGGCCGATTTGCAATCTTGCATGCCCTAGATGGCTACGATGAAATCTCCCTGACTGGACCCTTCAAAATGATTACCAATAGGGGTGAGAAACTCTACCACCCCCAAGGCCTTGGCTTGGAGCAACTTTCTCCAGAGAGTATCCTGGGAGGGACTACGATTGACGAATCAGCCCGTATCTTTGAGCAGGTGCTTCGTGGAGCGGGTAGCGCTGCGCAAAATCAGGTTGTGATTGTGAATGCCGCCGCCGCCCTGGTCACCGCTCGTGAGGGGCTTGGCTTCGAGGAAGCAATTGACCTAGCCAAAGAAACGCTACTGAGTGGAAAAGCGCTCCGTGTCTTTACGGGATTGATCCAACCCCAAACCTCTGTATCTTTCAACTAAGCTGCTCCAGATGAATACGCTAGAAAAAATCATTGCCGATAAGTATTTGGAAGTGGAAGCGCGAAAGCAGTTATGTCCTGTTGCTGTTTTGGAAAAAAGCAGCGCCTTTTCAAGAACTCCACTTTCCTTAAAATCATTTTTACTTGACCCAATCAAGTCTGGGATCATTACCGAATTTAAGCGAAAGTCTCCCTCCAAAGGACTGATCAACGGTACCTCTTCGGTGGAGGTGGTGACGAAGGGATACGAGTTTGCAGGTGCCTCCGCGCTATCGGTGCTAACAGACCAAGACTACTTCGGAGGGTGTACGGAAGACTTAGAATTAGCGAGAAAAAAGGTGACTATCCCGATCTTGAGAAAAGACTTTGTGGTGGACGAGTACCAGATCTTGGAAGCCAAAGCCATGGGAGCCGATTGTATTTTATTGATTGCTGCTGCTTTATCCCCAGCAAAAGTCAACTCCTTGGCCAGCTTTGCCCAAAGCCTAGGACTAGAGGTGCTGATGGAAGTGCATAATTTGGAGGAGTTGGAGCAGTCGTTTTGTGAGCCCCTGGATGTGGTCGGTGTCAACAATCGAAATCTGAAGAATTTCGAGGTCTCTTTGGAAACTTCCCTGGAGCTAGTGGATCGTATTCCCAACCAGGTGGTCAAAATTTCAGAAAGTGGGATTTCGGATCCAGCTACCTTGGTGGCTTTCCGAAAGGCAGGCTTCGATGGCTTTTTGATCGGGGAAAACTTCATGAAGACCTCCAGTCCAGAGCAGGCAGCTATGGACTTCATTCAAGAGTTTAGACGCTTGATGGGAGAGCAAACTAGTGGATAAGCAGCGTATGGAAATTAAAGTTTGCGGCATGCGGGAGCGGGTCAATTGTCAACAATTGGCTACAACAGTAGTTCCAGATTGGATGGGCTTGATTTTCTATCCCAAGTCGCCCCGTTTTGTGCAAGAAGAAGAATCCAACTGGATTAGCAACTTGTCCTTAAAGAAAGTGGGGGTAATGGTAGATGAGCAGCATGCCGTGATGCTACAAAAGATTTCCATCTTCGGTCTTTCCGCCCTGCAGTTGCATGGAGGAGAATCCGTAGCGCTAGTCCAGGAACTGAAAGCTGCCACAGAAGTGGAGATTTGGAAAGTCATTTCCGTAGGGGAGAGTATCCCTTGGAAAGCCATGGAAGCTTTTGTTCCCCACGTAGACCGCTTCCTATTTGATACCGCATCGGCGAGTAAAGGAGGATCAGGAAAGCAATTCGATTGGGGACTATTGGAAGACTATCCCTTTGAAAAGGGATTTATGCTCAGTGGAGGCTTGACTGCTTCCCATGCTGCAGCTATCCGAGACTTGGCAGACCGTATCCCGCAGTTGCTGGGAGTGGATGTCAACTCAGGATTCGAACTGGCCCCTGGGCTAAAAGACATTTCTGCCTTGCAGGCTTTTAAACAAGAATTAAGTAATCAGTGAGAGACGATAACTAGCGAGAAGATGATACAAGTTGACGAAAAAGGCTTTTATGGAAAATTTGGGGGAGCGTACATCCCCGAGATGCTGTACCCCAATGTGGAGGAACTCCGAGAAAACTGGGAGGCCATTGTAGCCAGCCCAAGTTACCAAGAGGAATTTCAACAGCTGCTCAGGGACTTCGTGGGTCGCCCTACACCTCTGTACCTTGCCGCTCGACTTTCCGAAACATTTGGAGCCAAGATTTACTTGAAGCGGGAAGACC
>JAXISU010000201.1:0-4369 GCA_034680425.1 Cyclobacterium sp. | reverse complement strand
GCCATGTAGATGGCTGCTCCCATGTATCCGCCTGGGTTGCCTTGCAAGTCGATGATAAGTTTCTTCATGCCCTTTGCCTGCAAGTCAGACACAGACTTTCGGAACTCATCGTAGGTAGTTGCCGCAAAGCGGGTAACCTTGATGTAGCCAACTTCCTTATCAACCATGTAGGTGGCATTGATGCTGTATTGTGGGATTTTAGCACGCGTGATCGAGTACTTGATCAAACTAGGTACGTTTTTACGCTTGATTTCTACCGCTACTTTGGATCCACTTGGACCACGCAAGTAGTCAAACACATCTCGGTTTGTGATGCCAATGCCGGCCACGGTCTTGCCATCCACTGAAATTATCTGATCTCCCGACTGAATGCCCAAGGCCTCGGAAGGTCCTCCCGTAAGCGGCGCCACCACGTAGATGGTGTCGCGAATGATACCAAACTCCACCCCAATGCCATCAAATTCTCCTTCCAACTGGGACTGGACCAAGGAAGCGTCTTTTGCAGGAATGTAGCTAGAGTGTGGATCCAACTTTTCCAACATTTTGGTGATGCCAAACTCCACCAACTCGTTGGTGTCTACACTGTCCACATAGTCGCGGTTGATGTAGGTCATGATCTCCTGCAACTTATAGAGCGCCGCGCGCAGGTCATTTTGACTGCCCTTAGGCTCCGCAAAGGTGGCTCCTATCCAAATACCTCCCGCAATGGAAAGCGCAAGAAGCAAGGGAAGACGGATTTGAGAGGTAGTATTTTTTTGTTGGCTCACTGGATTATTCTTTTTCTTTTCGAATTAACTACAAATAGGTTGAAAAAGCGGGAATCAGGGTTATACTTTAGCGTATTTTAACGTGATTTCCTGCTCTGAAAGTAGATAAAGATGACATTAATTTCCCTTTATTAGTTCAAAAAAAATTATTTTTGTGTTATGCAATCACGGAAAGCACTTGAAAAAACAGCTGTAGGAGATTTAGTCTCCGAAAACTATGTTTTCGCTGCCGTACTGCACTACTTTGGGATCAGCTTTTACCAGTATCCCAGCGACTCCCTCGAGAAGGTCTGTCAAAAACACAAGGTCAATCCGCGACAGCTCATCGCGCAACTCGAGAGTTGGGCGCTTCAAAAAGACCCTACCCTAGAAGAGCTGTACCTCAATCCCATCGAGCTGCTCGTGGCCTACCTCAAAAAGAAGCACTACTACTTCGTCCGCCAAGAACTCCCTTTCTTGTCCAACATGATCTCTGGCATCGTGCCGGAACCAGGTTACGAATCGCTACTTGGAGACCTGCGCATCCTTTTTCCCCTCTTTGTGGAAGATTTTATTCACCACATCCACGAGGAAGAGAGTCGACTATTTAACCGCATCACACTACTTCAAGATATTGAGGCGGGAGAGTTTCGAATCCAAGATGCACTCAAGATCTTAGAACAGGAGCCCATTCACTACCTTGCCGAGCACCACGAGATTCACGACGACGAAATGGAGGGAATTCGAAAACTGACTCAGAATTACTTTTTGTCAGACGATGCCCCTTTGACCATGAAGGTGCTCTACCACGAATTGCAAAATTTTGAGAAAGAACTCTCCATTCATGCCCGCATTGAGGATGAACTCCTGTTCCCCAAAGCAGTGGAATTGGAAAAAGAGGCCCTTCGCAAGATTCGCAAACAAATACAAACCAACTGATGCCTAGAGTACTAGCCATAGACCTGGGCACCAAGCGCACCGGCCTAGCCGTGACCGATCCCCTACAGATCACCTGCAATCCCCTCGAGACCATCGAGACGGCCAAGCTGATCCCCTACCTGCAGGCCTACTGCGCCAAGGAAGAAGTAGAGGCCTTGGTTCTCGGACACCCGACCCGACTCAATGGGCAGGCCAATGAAATGACCCCATTGGTGCTTGCTTTGAAGGACAAACTCGAGTTGGCATTTCCCACACAAAAGGTAGTCCTCATCGACGAGCGCTACACCTCCAAAATGGCCATGCAAACGCTCATCGCCATGGGGAGCAAGAAAAAAGACCGCAAAGAAAAAGCAGGAAACCTAGACAAAGTGTCTGCGGCCATCATCCTCCAATCCTATTTAGAAAGACAATGATTTACCCTATCGTCGCTTACGGCAATCCAGTATTAAAAAAGGAGGCAGAAGAACTTCCAGAAGGAAGCGACCTTACCCAGTTGATCCAAGACATGTACGCCACCATGGATCATGCCCATGGCGTGGGTCTTGCCGCTCCCCAGATCAATCAAGGCGTGCGCCTATTTGTCATCGACAGCACCTTGATGCTGGATGAGGATGAGGAGGAAAAAGGCATCCGCCGCGTGTTTATCAATCCCATCCTCTTGGATGAGTATGGAGACAATTTTGGCTTTGAAGAAGGCTGCCTGAGCATTCCAGACGTGCGCGCAGAAATCATCCGCCCAGAAAAATTGACCCTGGAATACTACGACGAAAACTGGAACCTGAAGGAGGAAGAGTTTAGCGGCATGACCGCCCGCGTGATCCAACACGAATACGACCACTTGGAAGGAATTCTATTTGTGGACTACTTGAAGGGCCTCAAGAAGCGAATGATTCAGTCCAAACTCATCGACGTGAGCAAAGGCAAGGTATCCACGGACTACCGCATGATCTATCCCCTACGGTAATGGAAAAAAGACCAGCACTCCGCATCGCCCTGGTGCAGACTGACTTGCATTGGCAGGATAAAACGGCCAACCTAGCCATGCTGGAGGAGAAGATTTGGTCCTTAAAAGATGCCTGCGACTTGATCGTCCTACCGGAAATGTTTCCCACGGGTTTTTCCATGGACTCCGCCTCCCTGGCTGAGCCGATGAACCTGCAGGTGCACAAGTGGATGAAGCAACTCGCCGCCCAAACCGGTGCAGTGATCACAGGTAGCGCCATCATTTCCGAGGGAGGTAATTATTACAATCGGCTGCTCTGGGTAGCCCCAAATGGTACTACCCAATCCTACGACAAGCGCCACCTCTTTCGCATGGCCCAGGAAGATGCGAGTTTTGCCGCAGGCGAAAACCTTCCCGTATTTGAACTGAAGGGCTGGAAAATCTGTCCACAAATCTGCTACGACCTGCGCTTCCCAGTTTGGTCGCGCAACCGCTGGTCCGCAGGGAATGCGGCCTACGACCTATTATTTTATGTAGCCTCCTGGCCTGCAGCCCGCATTTCGGCCTGGGACACCCTGCTCCCAGCCCGGGCCATCGAAAACCTTTCCTACGCTTTCGGGGTCAACCGAGTGGGTGTAGATGGAAACCAGATCGCCTACAATGGACATTCTGCAGCCTACGATTTCAAGGGCGAAACCCTAGTAAACCTAGAAGACAGAGAGCAAATTCAGGTGATTCACCTAGACTACACCGCATTGGAAGAATACCGAAGCAAATTTCCCGCTTGGAAAGATGCCGACCCATTTATGGTAAATTCCTAACTGGCAAAACCCGTAGGATTTCCACAAACGGAACAAAATCCTACTTGATTTTCGTATTTTTGTCCACCCATTTCTCTTTTTGGAGGAAGTTTCTGAAAGGAAACACACGAAAAAAGAGAAGATTAACCTATTGAACTCATTTTTAGCAAAATTCTGAGCCCATGTCCAAGACACCAAAAATCCTCTACACCCTCACCGATGAGGCCCCTGCATTAGCCACGTATTCGCTGCTACCCATCGTACAAGCATTTACCAAGACGGCAGGCATTCAAGTAGAAACCCGCGATATTTCCCTATCTGGCCGTATTCTAGCCAATTTTCCAGAGTTCCTAACCGAAGCGCAGCGCATCAACGACGACTTAGCCGAGTTGGGTCAGCTAGCCATTACACCAGAGGCCAACATTGTCAAACTTCCGAATATTTCGGCTTCCGTGCCGCAGTTGAAAGGGGCCATCAAGGAATTGCAAAGCCAAGGATATGCCCTGCCTGACTATCCAGAGGAACCCAAAACCGAAGAGGAAAAAAACATCAAGTCCAAATACGACAAGATCAAAGGTTCGGCCGTGAATCCAGTCCTTCGTGAAGGCAACTCCGATCGACGCGCTCCTCTTGCCGTAAAAAATTACGCACGCCAGCATCCCCATTCCATGGGTGCTTGGACCGCAGACTCTGGTTCCCATGTGGACAGCATGACTGCTGGGGATTTTTACGGCTCTGAGCAATCGCTTACCTTACACCAGGCTACCCAACTGACCATCACTCTTCAAGGGAGCGATGGCAGCACCGAAGTGCTGAAATCTGGTTTGAAGGTTCAGGAAGGCGAAGTCATCGATGCTTCCACCTTGAGTGTATCCCAGTACCGTGCCTTTATCCAAAAAGCAAAAGATGATGCCCAGAAGAAAGGGGTGCTTTTCTCCTTG
>JAXISU010000200.1:0-4373 GCA_034680425.1 Cyclobacterium sp. | reverse complement strand
GCTTGGAATAGAATCTCTTTTTCAAGTAACTCCTTAGCGAGTATTTCAAGTTCTGCCTGGTGCTTGCGCAGTAAATCAAGAACACGTGTATAGGCAAACTGGATCAACTTGCTCACTTCTTGGTCAATCATCTCTGCCGTCGCTTCTGAGTAAGGCTTGGTCATCTTGTACCCATCGCTCTTACTTTCGTAGAAGGAGACATTGCCTAGCTTCTCGTTCATGCCGTACACAGATACCATAGAATAGGCCATCTTGGTGATGCGCTCCAGGTCACTCAATGCGCCTGTAGAGATCTTTCCAAAGATGATTTCCTCCGCTGCTCTACCCCCTAGGGTCATACACATCTCGTCGATCAATTGCTCGGTTTGGTAGAGAAACTGTTCCTTAGGCAAGTACTGGGCATAGCCAAGTGCGGCCACTCCACGTGGTACGATGGATACCTTTACCAAGGGGTCAGCATGCTCTAGGTACCAGCCCGCTACTGCGTGACCGGCCTCGTGGTAGGCCACAATTTTCTTCTCTTCTGGAGAGATAATCTTGGTTTTCTTTTCCAATCCTCCAATCACTCGGTCGATGGCATCTTGGAAATCTTGCATGTCCACCGCTTCCTTATTTTTTCGAGCCGCGATCAAAGCTGCTTCGTTGCAGACGTTGGCGATCTCAGCCCCAGCAAATCCAGGAGTTTGAGCGGCCAATTTCTTAGGATCCACTTCTGCGATAGTCTTGATTGGCTTGAGGTGCACCTTGAAGATGGCCTCTCTACCTACGATGTCTGGCTTGTCAATAGAAATCTGACGATCGAAACGTCCTGGACGAAGCAAGGCGCTATCCAATACGTCTGGACGGTTAGTTGCTGCCAAGACAATGACTCCTGAATCGGTACCGAATCCATCCATCTCCACCAATAGGGAGTTGAGCGTGTTTTCCCGTTCGTCGTTGGAACCAGGCATTTGGCCTTTGCCACGTGAACGGCCGATGGCGTCAATTTCATCGATGAAAATGATACAAGGTGCTTTTTCTTTGGCTTGCTTGAATAAATCACGTACACGTGCAGCACCTACCCCGACAAACATTTCCACGAAATCAGAACCAGAAAGTGTGAAGAAAGGTACACCCGCTTCACCGGCTACGGCTTTAGCAAGCAATGTTTTACCGGTACCTGGAGGTCCTACTAGCAAAGCACCTTTTGGTATTTTTCCGCCCAACTTGGTGAATTTGGATGGGTTCTTTAAAAATTCTACAATCTCCTGGATTTCAACTTTGGCTTCATCTAGGCCTGCCACATTGTCAAAGGTAATTTTCACCTTGTTGTCTGCATCAAATAGCTGGGCTTTGGATTTGCCCACGTTAAAAATCTGCCCACCTGGACCTCCGCCACCAGACATGCGGCGCATCATAAACCAGAAGAGTACAAACAATAAAATCATGAATCCAAAGCTTCCAAAGTAGTTGCTCCAGTTTTCTTCGTTAGTCACCGAGAAACCTATTTTTTCAGCTCCTGCAGGCATTTTTTCTTCCAATGCCTGGAAGTCAGCTTGGAATTTGTCTGCAGTAGTTACCTGCAAGGCATAGTGAGGTCCCTCAGGGTTAAAAAAGGAGGAATTGGCTTCCAGCTCGGTTTTGTATTTCGCATTTTGAAGTGCAGCTGGTTTGAGGGTGACATCCACCCGATTCATGTTACGCACGATGACCACCTTAGCGACATCTCCCGCGGTGTAAATGTCCTCGAAACGCTTCTGTGTGATGTCAATGACTGCACCACGCTGCTGAACCCAGGTAAGTCCTAGGAGTACCAGGACTGCGGCTACAATTAGCCAAAGTTGAAAATTCGGTTTTTGAGGTACCTTAGGAGTGAAATTCTTATTTTTATTTTTGTCGCTCATCGCTTGTTAGGGAGTGCTTGTGTAAATGCTAAAACAGATTTGGGAAGTGAAAGTTCAGGGAAGCGCTTAGGAAATTCGGGTGGTCTTGGCATCTCCCCATAATTCTTCAAGGCCGTAGTATTCTCTTTTGTCCGAAAGAAAAATATGGACTACTACATTGACATAGTCCATCAAGACCCACTGCCCATTGGAACGTCCTTCAATTTTCCATGCTGGAGATTCTCCAGCCTTGTGTACTTGCTCTTCGATGGATTTGGAAATTGCGTCCAATTGGGTATCAGAATTACCCGAACAAATCACAAAAAAATCGGTCACCGTATCTTTTACTGACCGAAGGTCCATGACCGTAATTTCGGAAGCCTTTTTTTCCTCCATTCCTTTGACAATGACCTTACTCAGCTGTTGTGCTGTCATACTATTGATTTAAACTATGTCTTCGGTACCTTTGAGTTCCGAATCTCTAACGAATGTATAAAATTCTTGCCAACACGCTTTTTCTAGGTAAAGATATTCATTTTCTGCCAGACTGTCATTCTACCAATGACATGGCTTTGCAAGCTTTACGCCAAAAAGAGGCATACGAAGGGAGTATTTTTATTACGAATCACCAAACGCGTGGGAAAGGGCAGCGCGGAAACACTTGGGAAACCAAGCCTGGAGAAAATTTGACGTTTTCCCTTGTGCTTCAACCGCAATTTCTGGATTTAAGTGAGCAGTTTTTGTTGAATATTGCCGTTTCCAATGCCATTCGGCAGGGGATGCAGGAGTACATCCCCCAACTGCAGGTCAAATGGCCCAACGATTTGGTAGTTCCTGGTGTCGGGAAAATTGGAGGAATCTTGATTGAAAATTTGGTAGGGAGCAAGGGCTGGGAATATGCAGTCGTAGGCATTGGATTAAATATCAATCAACGCGAATTTTCAAGCCATCAAGCCACATCCCTTTCACTCGTAACAGGGAGTACCTATCCATTGGAAGAACTATTTAAATTGCTAATCACTCAGGTGGAGCAAGCCTACATAGCACTCAAAAAAGGAAAGATTGAGCTGCTCAAACAAGAATACTTGCGACATCTGTACTTGATTGATCAATGGGCTAGCTATAGGGTAGGAGAACAGGTCCAAGAAGGAAAAATTATAGGCATTTCTGAATCGGGGAATCTACTCCTAGAATATCGCTCGGGCAAACAGCAAAGTTTTGGTATCAAAGAGATTAGCTTCCCGAATTTCTGATTCTACTTCTGATTTTGGATTTTATCCAATACCTTTGCGGGGCCAAAAAGGTGAGCATGCCTACTTTTAGCAGATAAACCTGCTTTCAGCAGATAAACCTACCAAGAGGTAGGTAAACCTTCGTCAGGCCTACCTACCTTAGGTAGTTAAGTTCTTAACCATTATCCTGCCTGGCAGGCAAGCTTTTAACATTTTAACAATTTACATACAGTATGTCTACTACCACCTACATCCCTTACAAAGTCAAAGACATCTCCCTAGCGGAGTGGGGAAGAAAAGAAATTCGTTTGGCTGAAGCCGAAATGCCAGGATTGATGGCCCTTCGTGCTGAGTTTGGTCCATCACAGCCCCTCAAAGGTGCGCGCGTGGCCGGCTGTCTTCACATGACTATCCAAACTGCCGTGTTGATCGAAACTTTGGTTGCCCTAGGCGCTGAGGTAACCTGGTCTACTTGCAACATTTTCTCTACCCAAGACCATGCTGCTGCGGCCATCGCTGCTGCGGGTATTCAGGTATATGCTTGGAAGGGACAAACTGCCGAGGAATTTGACTGGTGCATCGAGCAAACGCTATTTTTCGGCGAAGGCCAGCAGCCCCTCAACATGATCCTAGATGACGGTGGTGACTTGACCAACATGGTGCTTGATCAGTACCCTGACTTAGTGGCAGGAATCAGAGGTCTTTCTGAAGAAACTACCACGGGTGTACACCGTCTGTACGAGCGTATGAAGAACGGTACGCTCCCTATGCCTGCCATCAACGTGAATGACTCTGTAACCAAATCCAAATTTGACAACAAGTACGGCTGTAAGGAATCCCTAGTGGATGCGATCCGTCGCGCTACAGACGTGATGATGGCTGGTAAAGTAGCTGTAGTAGCTGGCTATGGTGACGTAGGAAAAGGATCCGCTGCCTCCCTTCGTGGTGCAGGTGCACGCGTAATCGTGACTGAAATCGACCCAATCTGCGCGCTTCAGGCCGCCATGGACGGCTTTGCCGTGAAGAAGATGGCTGATGCAATCAAAGAAGCAGACATCGTGGTAACAGCCACAGGTAATAAGGACATCATCACGGGTGCTCACTTCAAGGCGATGAAGGACAAGGCGATTGTGTGTAACATTGGCCACTTCGACAACGAGATCGATATGGCTTGGTTGAATGAAAACTATGGCAACACGAAGAACGTGATCAAGCCTCAGGTAGACTTGTACGAGATCGATGGCAAGGAAATCATCGTGTTGGCAGAAGGCCGATTGGT
>JAXISU010000199.1:0-4389 GCA_034680425.1 Cyclobacterium sp. | reverse complement strand
TGAATTTCCAAAACGTGCGCCTTGGATTACAGGAATGGCTATCTTTTTACTTATAGTTTGGTTACTTTCCTACCTCCTTTAATTCCAATGCCATGAAAAAACGTTCCTTTTTAAAATATTTTGCCGCCCTAGGCCTTGGGGGATCCTTGCTCCCTTCTGAACTAAAAGCCTTTGATTTCGATGCTTTAGATTGGTCGAGTGAAGATATTTGGGATCAGCTGCGGGCGGGCTATCGGCTCAAACCCGATTACCTCAACTTTGAGAATGGCTACTATTGCTTTCTCCCAGAGGAATTACTTGAAAAATACATTACACATGTTCGTGAGATCAACTACCAAGCCTCTCATTACATGCGTGGAGTTCAGTTTGAAAACAAAGCTAAATCTGCTGCAGCACTAGCTACTTTGGTAGGTGCTTCGCCCGAAGAGGTGGTCTTGACTCGAAATACGACCGAATCCTTAGACTTGATTATTTCTGGCTACCCTTGGAAGGCTGGAGATGAGGCAGTTTTTGCCAACCAGGACTACGGCACCATGCAAACCATGTTTGAATTGGCATCCAAACGCTGGGGAATCAAAACCGTGAAAGTGGACATTCCCATGCATCCCAAATCGGATGAAGAAGTAGTGGAGGTTTATCGAAAAGCAATTACACCCAAAACCAAGCTGTTGATGGTGCCGCATATCGTCAATATAACGGGGCATATCCTTCCCGTGCGGAAAATTGCCGACATGGCACATGCCCAGGGAGTAGAAATTATGTTGGACGGCGCGCATGCAGTCGGACATTTTACGTTTAGCATGAAAGACTTGGATTGCGATTATTACGGGTCCAGTTTGCACAAGTGGCTAAGTGTTCCCCTTGGTGCAGGTTTGCTTTTTGTGAAAAAAGATAAGATATCTAAAATCCAACCACTTCTGGCACCAGGCAATTTGAACTTGACCAGCATTGCCTACCTCAACCACATCGGAACTCACCCTGCGGCTACGGATTTGACCGTATTGGATTCCATTGCATTTCAAGAGAAAATCGGTTCCAAGCGGAAAGAAGATCGACTTCGGTTTATCCAAAAGTACTGGTCTGATCAAGTGCGAAATGTGCCAGGCATTCGTGTAAATACGCCAGAGGATCCTGCTCGATGCTGTGGTATTGGAAATGTCTGGGTAGAAAAGTACAGTCCTACAGATATGGGAAAAATCCTGATGGACAAATACAAGATATTTACTGCTCCGATCGATGGAGCTGGAGTACAGGGTGTGCGTGTCAGTCCAAACATTTACACCAGTACAGCAGACTGCGATGTGCTGGTAGCTGCCTTGAAAGAAATGGCGCTATAAATCCTAGAAAAACGGAACAAGGGGGCTAAGATCGAGTGGATTAGCCCCCTTTTTTTATGAATTGTTAAAATAAATAGGGATTTGTATAACTTTTTGAAATAAACACTTGCAATTCATTGCAGGAGATACAACATTTGCAGCCTCAAATTATGGATAATCAAACGCACATGGCCTATTTGCTACTGTTGTCTTCGACAAAGGCAGGAGGTATGTTGGTATCCACTACTTTTTTAGCTGCACGCTTGAGGCAGTCCCTTAGGGTTTAACCCTAGATTCACTTTGCATTCCTATGTGGAAAGCACACCTTGCATACCCCTATTTTAGTTTAACCAATTTACTTGCTCCTCCTCAACTTGAGGATTGCATTTAAAACACGAATCGATGGAAGAATTAACATTCCTTATTCGAGTAGCCGACAGCTCTCACAAAGTATATGCAAACCAAATCGCTGCAGAGATGGAAGATTCTGCCAAGGCGAGAGGTACAGGCATTGCAAAAAGAAGTCCTGCTTACTTGGAAGCCAAAATGGACGAAGGCAAAGCCGTCATTGCATTAACTAGCACAGGAAACTGGGCTGGGTTCTGCTACATTGAAGCTTGGGGCCACGGTAAGTTTGTAGCCAATTCAGGCCTAATCGTAGCTCCTCAATACCGACAGTATGGTTTGGCTCGGAAAATCAAGCAAGAAGTATTCAAGCTGAGCCAAGTAAAGTATCCAGAATCAAAAATCTTTGGATTAACTACCGGTGCTGCAGTGATGAAAATCAATTCAGAACTAGGGTATGTACCTGTTTCCTACTCCTCATTGACCGATGACGAGGAGTTTTGGAAAGGATGTCAAAGCTGTGTCAATTTTGAAATTCTAATGTCAAAAAAGAGACAAAACTGCTTATGTACAGCCATGCTCTACGATCCAAATTCTAAAAAAAGCAAATCAGCAGACGAGTAACTGAAAACAGACTCGATCTCAACTCCTATTTAAATCAATATTTCACTAGTTGACCTTATGAAAAAAGTAGTTTTAGCCTATAGCGGTGGTTTGGATACCACTTTTTGTGCCCTTCACCTTTCTAAGGATTTGGGACATGAAGTACATGCCGTATTGGTCAACACAGGTGGGTTCTCTGCGCAAGAATTGCAAGACGTTGAACAGCGCGCGCATGCCCTAGGCGTAGCTTCCTTTAGGATATTAGATGTGGTTCAGGACTATTACCAGTCGGTGATCCGCTACCTAGTTTATGGCAATGTGCTCAAAAATGACACCTATCCCCTTTCGGTATCTGCCGAGCGCATTGTACAAGCTAAATCCATTGCGGAATATGCATTATCCATTGGCGCACAAGCGGTAGCACATGGCTCTACAGGTGCAGGCAATGACCAAGTTAGATTTGACATGATTTTTCAAATCCTTGCTCCCGAAGTAGAAATCATCACTCCTATCCGCGATCTCAAACTTAGCCGTCAAGAGGAAATTGACTACCTCAAAAAGCATGGGGTATCCATGAACTTTGAAAAAGCAGCCTATTCGGTGAACAAAGGAATTTGGGGAACTTCTGTAGGAGGAAAAGAAACACTCACTTCTTTCGATTACCTTCCGGAATCAGCTTGGCCTACTCCGGTAACAGAACATGAGCCAAAAGAAGTAAAATTGACTTTCGTTCAAGGTCAGATAAAAACAGTAGATGGAGTAACCTATTCCAGTTCAGTCGATGCTATTTTGAAACTTCAATCCCTTGCTGCACCATTTGGTATCGGTAGAGACATCCATGTGGGCGATACCATCATCGGAATCAAAGGTCGTGTAGGCTTTGAAGCAGCTGCTCCTGTAATTCTGATCAAAGCGCATCAATTGATAGAAAAGCATACCTTGACCAAATGGCAAATGTATTGGAAGAAGCAGGTTGCTGAGTTTTATGGCAACCATCTCCACGAAGGCCATTTCCTGGATCCTGTGATGCGCAATTTTGAAACGTTTCTGGAGAGCACTCAGGAACAGGTTTCGGGAGAAGTTCGGGTATTGCTTCAGCCTTACCGGTTTACCCTATTGGGGATTACATCCGACCATGACCTGATGTCAGCCAAATTCGGTTCCTATGGAGAAATGAACAAAGGCTACACGGGTGAGGACGTTAAAGGATTTACGCGCATTTTGGGTAACCAAACCGCTATCTTCCACAAGGTGAAAAACTCAAATGACTAAGTTAAAAACAGCCGTCATCGGTGCAGCAGGCTACACTGGAGCTGAACTTGTTCGACTCCTAGTTCATCATCCTGCCTGCGAACTAGTTTGCCTGCATTCCAATAGCCAAAAAGGCAAACGAGTGGATGAAGTGCATGGGGATTTGTTAGGGGATTGTGACCTTCGATTTACAGATGTGGTACCAACTTCTGGTTTGGATGCAGTTTTTTTATGTCTTCCTCATGGAGAGGCAGCCACTTTCCTCGAAAGTCATTCCTTTCCAAGTTCTACCGTTATCATTGACTTGTCTACTGATTTCCGAGACGAATCTGCAGGTTTTGTATATGGCCTTCCAGAGGTCAATGCACAAAAAATAAGCAAAGCCAAGCGAATTGCTAACCCAGGTTGCTTTGCTACGGGTATCCAGCTGGCATTGGCACCTGCGATACAGCAGAGTTGGGTAAAAGATACAGTGCATGTTACGGGCATTACGGGTTCTACGGGAGCTGGAAAAAGCCTGTCTGCTACCTCTCATTTTAGCTATAGAACGGGAAATATTTCAGTGTACAAACTGTTTACCCACCAGCACCTGAAAGAAATCAACCAAACTTTCCAGCAGTTGAATCCAGGGAATCAGTCGGATATTCTTTTTGTTCCCTATCGAGGCAATTTTACAAGAGGGATCTGGATTACAGCCTATTTCCCCTTTAGCGGAACACAGGAAGAAGCGATGGAAGTCTACCAGGAATTTTATGCTGAATCTGCATTTACACACATTTCTAGTCAGGAACTCGATTTAAAGCAGGTCGTCAATACGAACAAATGCATCCTCCATCTTCAAGTTGAAAAAGGACAGTTGGTGGTGTATGCAGCC
>JAXISU010000198.1:0-4394 GCA_034680425.1 Cyclobacterium sp. | reverse complement strand
GAAACTGCCGGTAAAGTAATCGAATTGGCTACCCAACGTAAAGGAGAATTGCTGATCATGGAACCAAAAGGCGACTTGCAGCACTTGGAATTTAAAATCCCTTCTAGAGGATTGATCGGTTTGAGAAATAACGTGCTTACTGCTACCCAAGGGGAAGCAATCATGAACCACCGTTTTGAAGCCTATGAACCCTTTAAAGGGCCTATTCCAGGTAGAATCAACGGTTCTTTGATCTCCATGGAAGGCGGACAGTGTACCGCTTACGCCATCGACAAATTACAAGATCGTGGGGTATTCTTTATTGAACCAGGAGATGACTTGTATACCGGTCAGGTAATCGGGGAACATTCCCGTGACAACGACATCGTGGTGAACGTACAGAAAGGCAAGAAATTGACCAACATGCGTGCCTCTGGTTCAGATGACAACGTACGAATTGCTCCTCCAAAGCGTTTTTCTTTGGAAGAATCCATGGAATACATCCAGAAAGATGAGTACTTGGAAATTACCCCTAAGTCCATCCGTATGCGAAAAATCTACTTGGACGAGAACGAGCGTACCCGCATGGCAAAGAAGGAGGATTAATCCTCCCTTACCTAACTTTTACAAATGTCCCCAAGAATTTTTGGTGACATTTTTTTTTGGTTACCACTGCCCGTGTACTTGTGCCTTGATGTATTGCCCGTAAATGCGGGAAGCCTCCTGCATCTGATTGGGACTTAAGGGAGGCAATTGACCTGCACGAATATTCTGGTCTACCTGATCCAAAGAAGAGGCCCCAGGAATCACGGTACTCACTTGTCGGTGCATCAATACCCAACGAAGTGCTTGAGCACCTAGGTCATGTCCTTCTGAAAAATGAGTTTTCAGTTCTTCCACTGCCTCAAAACCCAAATCCAAAGGCACTCCAGAGAAGGTTTCCCCTTTATCGAAAGCCTTTCCCTCCCGGTTGAAAAATCGGTGATCCTCAGCGTCAAAGGTAGTTTGCTTGGTAATTTTTCCAGTTAGCAATCCGCTTGCCAGAGGTACGCGCACGATCAATCCCACATTATTCTCCTCGGCTAGTTCAAAGAGTTCCTCCACCGGCTTTTGACGAAAGAGATTTACAATCACTTGAATGGAAGATACCACCGGGTAATTCATTGCGCGAATTCCTTCGTCTACCTTTTCAATACTCACACCAAGCGCGGCTACTTTTCCTTTTTGAATCAACTCTTCAAAAAGTCCAAAGACCTCATCTCGGTCATAGACTAGACTTGGAGGACAGTGCAACTGAATCAAATCCAACCGCTCCAATCCGGTATTTTGAAGGCTATCTTCCACAAATTTTTGAAGATTTTTGGGAGTATATCCAGCGGCATCATGCGGTTGCAGGCGTCTACCACACTTGGTGGCTACATAGATCGTTTCACTACGCTCACGGACCGCCTTTCCTACAGCCGCTTCACTTAAGCCTCCATCGTACACATCGGCCGTGTCTACAAAATTTACCCCCTGATCAAAGGCAGCATGCAGGAGTTGAGATGCTATTTTGGGATCAAAAGGCTTTCCCCAGCCCCCACCCACCTGCCAAGTACCTAGCCCAATTTCTGAAATAGACCAACCTGTTTTTCCAAGTACACGATAATTCATAGTTTCAATTGATTTAGAAGTTTTCAAACCAGCATATATCTACTAGCCCTGTTCGAGAAAGCAAGATAAATTTTTATATTTATCCCGCCTCAGCAAAACTCAAATGGATCTCCGATGAGTGTCTGAAGCTAGAAAATCATGAAATCTAGACGAAAATTTATTCAAACAATTACGCTTGCAAGTGCTGCAAGTTTAGTTCCTATTCACTTGACCCATTCCAAACCTATGGCAACTCAAAAAATCATCCACCAAGTATATTTCTGGCTACATAAAGAATCGGATGTTGCTGAATTTTTGAAAGATGCAGTTCCTATGTTGGGACGCTGCAAGGATGTGACCCAGTTTTACCAAGGTGTCCCTGCTCCTACCGAAAAACGAGAGGTCGTAGACCACAGTTTTCACGTGTCCTGCAGTCTCTTTTTTGACTCCTTGGAAGGACAAGCCGCTTACCAGAAGGACCCACTTCACTTGGAGTTTATTGCCAAATATTCTTCCTTCTGGAAAAGCGTGAAAGTTTATGACATCATGCTATAAAACAAGAAACCCAATCTTACGTTAGAATTAAAAAATTAGACTACTCCTATGAAAAAATTGATTTGGATAAGTGCTTGTTTGTGGATCGGCTTGTGGTCTTGTACACCTACAGAAGAACCAACAACTGTAAACCCTACCCCAGATACACCAGTGGTAGATGAAGTCAAAAAAGCCATTGTGGATGTGATGCGGGAATGGTATTACTGGAACGGACAGCTTCCAGCGACCGTTGATTTAACCAAGTACGCTTCCAACGAAGCCTTGCTTGACGGTATCATTTACAAGCCCATCGATCGATTCTCTTATTTAACCACACAGGAAGCGTTCAACAATGCTTTTGTAGGCAAAAATGCAGGACATGGGTTTGGATTTGCCTTTACCGCAGATGAAAAACTCTATGTCTCCTTTGTATTTGCCGAATCTCCTGCTGGAAAAGATGGCTGGAAAAGAGGCTGGGAAATCACCCAGATCAATGGCAAACCCATCGCAGAATACAAAGTTACTGGGGGATATGACTTTAAACTAGGAGGATCAGACCCAGGCATCGTCAATTCCTTTACCTTCAAATTGCCTGACGGAACCACTACTACCCGTACTAACACGAAAGCAGAGTACCAATCAAATTCCGTTTTGGATCAGCGCGTGATTCAGGTGGACGCCAAAAAGGTGGGCTACTGGGCTTACCAAAGTTTCAAAGCTACCGCAGGACTTAGTCCTACCCGCAGTGCAGAAGTGCAAACCAGTATGGAATTCTTCCAGAATCAAGGCGTCCAAGAGTTAATTATCGACCTTCGTTACAATGGAGGGGGTTCAGTAGCGGTAGCCGAACAGATTTGCAATTACTTGATTCAGACTGCAAATAATAATAAGTTGATGTATACCAATAAGTTGAATCCCATTAAAGTAGCACAAAATACCTCTCGGAATTTCAGCAAAATTGGAACCATCAGCTTGAGTCGGGTGATTTTCATTACCTCGGGGAGCTCTGCCTCAGCATCTGAGTTAATCATCAATGCCCTAGATCCTTACATGCAGGTAGTGCTTATTGGAGACAATACCTACGGCAAGCCGGTAGGTTCTTTCCCACTTTCTAGCTACAACCGCATCCTACAAGCCAATAATGTGGAAGTAGTACCGATTACCTTCGCCATTGCAAACTCAGCTGGTAAAGCAGAATATTTCGATGGGTTCCCTGCTAACTTTAAAGTGGGAGATAGTCCTCAGTTTGCTTGGGGAGATGTGAAAGACCTTCGTTTGGCTGCAGCTATCCAGTACATCCGTACGGGCACTGTGGGCAACAGAATGAAAGATACCTATTACAAGCCTACTTGGGAAATCATCGATGCCTTCAAGGGATTGCAACAAGAATTTCCTGTTTTCTAAAACGAAATTGCTACCCACAAAAAAAGAGCTCGATGAAATTCGAGCTCTTTTTTTATTCCTATCCAATCCGAAATTAGTTCGAATGCCGTTGCTTGAGTACTTCCACTACCTCATCCAATTCGTAGCTTTTTGCCTCCAAAAGTACCAGGTAGTGGAATAGGAGATCTGCCGCCTCACCTAAAAATAGCTCCTTATTGTCATCCTTGGCTTCAATCACCAATTCCACAGCCTCTTCCCCTACTTTCTGCGCTAGTTTATTAATTCCTTTTGCAAAGAGACTTGCGGTGTAGGAACCTTCTGTAGGATTTGCTTTTCGATCTTTGATAATGGCCCGAAGTTGGTCGATAAATCCTGTTTGAGAGGTGTTTGGCTCATCAAAACACGTATCAGCTCCCGTATGGCAAATAGGTCCAATTGGATTGGCTTTGATTAGAATAGCATCTCCATCACAGTCCTCCTGCATGCGGATAACTTCTAGAAAATTGCCTGAGGTCTCTCCTTTCGTCCACAACCTATTTTTGCTACGCGAGAAAAACGTAACTCTCCCCGATTCTTGGGTCTTGGCTAGTGCCTCTTCATTCATGTAGCCGAGCATCAAAACTTTCCCGCTCAGTGCATCCTGTACCACTGCTGGAATTAGGCCCTCCATCTTTTTAAAATCTATATTCATTTTCAAATTTTATTAACTAAATGAACGAAATACAATGGAAATAAATTGAAATAAACCGAGCAAGCTCGGTGAAATAGGTCTACCCGCTCGTCAATCTTTCCTATTTCACGAAGCAAAGGGGAGTGTATTTCCTTTTATTTCTACCGTATTTTCCATCCCTATTTCACGAAGCTCG
>JAXISU010000197.1:0-4407 GCA_034680425.1 Cyclobacterium sp. | reverse complement strand
CCCAGTGAGCCGTGTAGATGATCACTTCTTCGGGTGCTTTTTTTCCTGTGATTTTGGCAATAACGTTTTTGGTCACATTGTAGGTAGGCTCCACAGTAAGACTGGTACTAAGACTCATCCCAGTTGAAAACCCTTGAAAATCAGGCTTTCTCGCATTTTGCAATACCTCAGATTCATTCTTTCCCATCTTTTCAAACAGCTGCTTGGCAAAGGGTAGGGTAATCCAACCTTCAAACCCCAATTTATACTTCTCTTGCCCTCTATCGTCAAGGTAGAGTTTGGATGCCTTCCAGCTGTTCTGTATGTTATTAAATCCATAGCCGGTGGGAATAGTATTGTGCACAATCAAGCAACCCAATGCTCCTTGGCGTGCAGCCTCCTCGTATTTGTAAGTCCATCGACCGTAATAGGTCATCGTATTTCCTTTAAAAAATGTAGAATCTTCTGAACCAAAACCAGGATCATTGATGAGCACGACCACTATTTTGCCCTTGACATCCAAATTTTTGTAATCGTCCCATCCATATTCGGGGGCCACAATGCCGAAGCCTGCAAAAACCACTTCCGCATCCTGAATACGAACTACGGAATCCGTACGCTGGGTCCAAATCACAAAATCCTTCAAGCCTTCTCCCACCACAGATCCTTGTGCACTGGTAAACTCCATGGATTGTTCGGGATAAGTGATGATGGAGACCATGGGAACCTCTTGAAAATAAGAATCTCCATTGCCCGGCTCAAGTCCCATTTCCTTGAATTTACTTTCCAAAAAGGATGTGGTGAGCTCCTCTCCTTTGGTAAAAGGCATGCGCCCCATAAATTCATCAGAGGAAAGGGTGATCAAATTGGGTTCAAGATCAGCTACCTGGATTTGATAAATTTTAGATTTATCGCCACAGGCTATCAAAAAGCCAGCAAGTAGTGTCAGTAGAAGAAGATTTTTCATAGTTAAAATCAAGAATTAGCATGGAACCAAACCCTAAGATAAAACATTTACCGCTTGATTTTCGGATCACTAGATCCAATTTGTATGCATCCTATTGCATTGCCTGAATTTTGGCGTACCTTTGTGTCCGGCGGCACGACCAGCTCCTGCTGAATCCCCCAGGTCCGGAAGGAAGCAAGGGTAGGCGGTCGTAGCGGTGCGATGCCGCCTCTTTTTTTTTCAGGTAGCTCAAATTCCACCCCCTCATTCGCTACCTTATCCTAATTTATCTTCTAACTTTGTCTACTGACCATAGCCTCTACTTCTGCTATGGTGGACTGCTTTTTATAACCAAAACCCATTGACATGAAATTCTTTATCGATACCGCCAATCTTGACGAAATCCGCGAAGCACATGACCTAGGTGTATTGGATGGTGTGACCACCAATCCCTCCCTAATGGCCAAAGAAGGAATCACCGGAGAAGCAAATATCAAAGCACACTACAAGGCCATCTGCGACATTGTAGAAGACAAGGTAAGTGCCGAAGTGATCGCTACGGACTACGAAGGAATGGTCCGCGAAGGAAAAGAACTCGCCAAGTTGGATGATAAAATCGTGGTAAAAATCCCCATGATCCGAGATGGAGTAAAGGCCATTCGTTATTTCCACAGTGAAGGAATCCGGACCAACTGTACGCTGATCTTCTCTTCAGGTCAAGCACTTTTAGCAGCAAAAGCCGGCGCATCGTACGTTTCTCCCTTTATCGGTCGCCTGGACGATATTGCATTTGATGGACTAGACCTGATCGGTCAAATCGTCCACATCTATCAAAATTATGGCTACGAGACTGAAGTGCTCGCAGCATCGGTTCGCCATACCATGCACTTGATCAAATGTGCCGAATTGGGTGCTGATGTGGTGACTTGCCCGCTCAAAGTAATTACAGGCTTATTGAAGCATCCACTTACCGATTCAGGCTTGGCTCAGTTTCTTGCTGATCACGCCAAAGCTGCTGGCAAATAAGTCAATTCCAAGATTCACCACCACCAACTAGGGGACATGTACATCATCAAGGTTAAAGGAAAAGCTAAAATTCCCGACTACATTCAGGTTCGGGATGAAAATTTCGTGCTTGTAGCCTACTTCAGAGCGGACCGCCCCATGAAAAGTGTGGAGAAATTTGGTTTGGAAGGCAAGGAAGAACAACTCGAAGAATTAATCAAATCCCTCCCGTTTGGGAAACTTCAAAAACTAGAACTCTAAATCCATGGATTTCAGTACGCTCCCTGTGTTGTCCATGACACAGGCCACCATCTTCCAAGGAGAAAATCCAGTCCTCAGTGAGGTCAATTTTTCTGTGGAGCAACATGAATTTGTATTTCTAATCGGTAGAACCGGAAGTGGGAAAAGCTCCTTGCTAAAAACACTCTACGCTGACCTACCGCTGCAAACAGGTCTAGCTGAGGTAGTAGGTTACTCCCTTTCTCAAATCAAAAACAAGGAGGTTCCATTTCTCCGAAGAAAAATTGGAATCATCTTTCAGGATTTTCAGCTTTTCACCGACCGATCCGTACATGACAATCTAGAGTTTGTCTTGAAAGCAACAGGTTGGACGGATCCTCTTTTGATCAAGGAACGAATTGGGGATGTTCTGCTCCAAGTAGGTCTTCTGGAAGCCCTTAATAAAATGCCACACCAACTTTCTGGTGGAGAGCAGCAGCGGGTCGTCATTGCTAGATCCCTGCTCAACAATCCTTCGATTCTGCTTGCCGATGAGCCTACCGGAAACTTAGATCCAGATGTAGCAGATGGCATCTTCAAACTTTTCCAAGACATCAACAAAAAGGGAACTGCCATCCTGATGGCCACGCACAACCACGACCTACTTCGCAAATACCCCTACCGTGTGTTGAAATGCGAAAAAGGAAAGCTCCTCGATAGTACGGTGGATGAGGTATCGTTTGGCTCAGCACAATAGCGCACCATCAGATAGTTCGCTAACAAAAAATGCCGACACATCGAAAGACATGTCGGCATTTTTTGATTGGGATGAATCTTAGTTGGCCTTCCCTACATTTTCTTTTGCTTGGTTGAAGTTAGGCTCTATTGCAAGTGCTTCAGTAAAGGCTGCTTTAGCTTCAGCTTTTGAATTTTGATCCAAGAACACCAAGCCTTTTAGGTTCAATGCGGCAGCTTTCATATCCACTTGCTGTGTCTCTGTTTCAGAGATTGCAAAGCCGATTTTTTCATCTGCTTTGGCTACTTTCATGAGCATAGTCAAGGAATTCATCGCCTCAGCATAGCGCTTCATGGAGTACTGCAAGTAGGCAGATTTGTACAAACTATAGTTGTCTCCAGTCAACAAGTGTAAACTTTCATAGTAAGGTAATGCACGATCAAAGGCACCCAGCTGCTCCAAGGCATAGGAAGCAATTTCCAAAGCTCCCACATTCTTATCGTTGATTTTCAAGATATCCATGGCTACTAATGCCGAAGATGTGTATTGACCTGATTCGAAATACAAGCTCCCCAAAGCTTCCATGAAGCGCATGTCTTCTGGATTGCGTACGATCAAACTGTAGAGCTTATCCTTTGCTACGTCCAAATCGTTGTAGCGAAGTGCTGCCTGATAGGCCATCTGATCGACCATATTGAGCGCGCTCTTTACTTTAGGGTCAAACTTGGGAATGGAATCAGTAGCTGTTTGTGCCAAACTGGCACCAATACTTAGGATAAATAAGGAAACGAAAGCGACAATTTTCAACATAAGTAAACGAATAGTTAAGGTTTTTGAATGGGGTAAAGTCCTTTTTCTTGGGCGATTTGCAGCATAAGCAGTCGAGCCTCAGCCGGATTATTTTGGATTCGCCCCTCCAATATAGCTTCTTTGATTTCTTCTTTTATATCTCCAATGATTTTTGACGGAGAAATCCCGAAAGTATCCATGATTTCCTCCCCACTTACAGGAGGCTGAAAGTTGCGTACTTGATCTTTTTCCTCTACTTGTTTGAGCTTCTGCTCCACACGATCAAAATTCTCCAGGTACTTCTGAACCTTCTTGTTGTTTTTGGAAGTGATGTCCGCCCGACACAAGGCCATCAGGTCATCGATGTCATCTCCTGCATCAAAAAGCAATCTTCGCAAAGCCGAGTCCGTCACCTCATCCTTGACCAAAGCTATCGGACGAAGGTGGAGACGAACCAGTTTTTGCACATACTTCATCCGCTCATCCATAGGAAGTTTCAAACGCTTAAAAATCCCTGGCGTCATGCGGGCTCCTTTGTCCTCATGTCCATGAAAGGTCCAACCCACCTTGGGATGAAAGCGCTTGGTAGCCGGCTTGGCGATGTCGTGCAGAATGGCTGCCCAGCGAAGCCAAAGATTATCTGTAGCTAGACATAGATTGTCTAACACCTGTAGGGTATGGTAAAAGTTGTCTTTATGGGACTTATCATCCACCGAATCTACCCCTTGCAGCT
>JAXISU010000196.1:0-4425 GCA_034680425.1 Cyclobacterium sp. | reverse complement strand
GGAATGGAAATTTGGGAATGTGCTTCTTGCTGGCAAATTCCAATACGTGAATACCTTGAACTACAAATGGTACCTGGAAAACAAACCAGAAAAATGGTTTATTCCCGGCTATGACCGTACTAATTTTGTAGGGCAACTCTCAGTTACCTACCTGTTTCGCTAATTCTAATTCGCTTTACCTATGATTGCTACAACTAATATGGTCATCGCTGTTTCCTATACCCTGATGGTAGACGACGGGGAGACAGGGTTCCGTTGGTACGAAACGGTGACGGATGCCGATCCTTTTTACTTCCTTTTTGGACATCATAACTTGCTTCCCGCTTTGGAGCAGGCCTTGGAGGGAAAGGCTGTAGGGGATTCTTTTTCGGTAGTTATTGGCTTTGAAGAAGGCTATGGCGATTACGATGATTCAAAAAGGGTCATCATCCCCAAAGCCAATTTTAAAGAAGAAGGCAAGAAAAATAGAGACCTACTCCGTGTGGGGAACGTCATCCCCATGCAGGATGACAAGGGTAACCATCTCCGAGGAGAGGTGCTCAAGGTAGATTACATGGGCGTGCACTTGGATTTCAACTCCCCTTTGGCAGGCCTAGATCTTCAGTTTGAAGGAAAAATCGTGAGCATCCGTGAAGCAGTCCCTGTGGAAATTGAGCATGGACATGTGCATGGTCCGGATGGACACCACCACCATTAAATCCGCTTCTCCAATTTTTTGAAAGACTACTTTCGGATATCTACGCCGTAAGTATGGTAGGCAAGATCTATGCTTAGGTCTTTCAATCCTTCGATCCGTTCGGAAGGATAAAGCACCAAGGCTTTAGAAAGCAAGTCGATGGCTTGGCGGTATTCTTGCTGGTTGAAATGCACAATGGCCTCGTTGTAATGCTGCAAGCCTGCCAATTCGGACAAATTCACTTTTCGGAAGATGGTGTTATCTGAGGTGTCCACTTTGGTACCAGCAAGTCCTTCGTTGATGTTTCGTGCCACAGGCTTTCCCTCGTTGAGGTAAGCGCCCAGGTAGTCACTAACAGCCGAAGACGTAGTGATCATCCCACCCACAGGGAGGGTGCTTTCAAGAATAATCGTTTTCCCATCTAGGTATACCTGAATAAACACATGGTAATCGGTTTCCACCACTTCGTAGGAATACCCATAGCGATCCAATAGAAGGCCGAGCGCTGCAGAGCCACTCACGCAGTCATAAGAACCGGTTTCTAATAGGTCAGCGAAGGAGGAATGTTGGGTGTAGTCTTTCAATAAGCGCTGGTGTGTTTTTTGAAAAATTACGCGGAGCAGGGAAAGTGAATCCAGTTTTTTGGAAGCTTTGGCATCCAATTCCAGTTGAAGGGCTTCCCAATTTGTGGGAGCAGGGGTCTTTTCAGTTTCATCTAAAAAGAGAAAAAATGACGCCGGTTGAACCGGTTGATTTTGGTCAGAAATGCTAGAAATAGCAGTCTGAGCCGCGTTTTCTTGGCTAAAGCCAAGGGATGCGACTCCTAGAGAGAAGAGCAAGAAAGGGAGTATTTTTTTCATAGTCCATCAAGCCAATGTTAACTGAATGGATGAAAGTTAACAATTTGTTAACATTGAACAATAAAAAGACTAAAAAATTAACATTGGGGTAATTTCAGTTTTACTCGTGGTGGTAGGGTTCGTTGCGCAGGATGGTCATGGCGCGGTACACTTGTTCGATGAGAAAGGGGCGAATCATCTGATGCGAAAGGGTCATTTTGGAAAGAGAGATCATTCCATGGGCACGAGCATACACTGCCTCTGAAAAGCCATAAGGACCTCCGACAACGAATACCAATTGCTTGAGACCGCTATTCATTTTCTTCTGCAAAAAGTCTGCAAATTCCAGAGAAGAATAGGACTTGCCTCGCTCGTCCAATAAAATCAATTCATCGGAGGAAAGCAGTTTCTTGAGGATGAGTTCCCCTTCCTTTTCTTTTTGAAGTGCTTCGGAGAGGGACTTGCTTTGCTTCAGGTCTGGGATGACCTCCATTTCAAAGCGGATGTAGTGCCCAAGCCGCGCACTGTAGTCCTGGATCAATTCTTGGATGGCTTTACTATCTGTCTTGCCTAAGACGACGAGTTTGATTTGCATGAGCAGGCTTGAAAAAAGGGTGAAAAAAAGGCCGGCTCAATTGGGCCAGCCTGGGTGCTTTAGATCAACTCTTTTCTTTTTAGAATTGCTTCCAAGAATTTTTTATCGTTGTCGGAATTGAAAATTCGGAATGGGAGGTGGATAAACTGTGCCTTGGAAAGGTAAAGGACAAAGGCGTCCTTGGTGATTGCTACCCGCTTGATCATGTTCCACTGCACAGGCATGCCTTCCTTGGCATTTATTTTCATCAGGATTTGTCGGCTGTCGATTTCGTAAGCCATTTTTTGGAAGATGGGCTTGTTTTGCTCCATCTGGGTAACCCCCGTGAATTGGATGGCCCAAAATAAGACGTACAAACTGTATGCAATCAATGCTCCGAAAAACCACCAGAGCGAAGCAATCCAGAAATAGCCACAGCAGATTGCCAAAGCAATCAAGATTACCCACCACTGTTCTTTGAGGATCGAAATGAGCCCCATTTTGATGTAGGTAGTGGTGGGAAGTTGGTATTTTTTGGTTTTTATAATCATGGCTTCAAAAGTTTCGCGAGCAAATATCCACCTATCCCATTGATTAAGCAAATGCATTGGGCCCAAACTCTACGCTTCTCCGCCTTCACCCCTTGAATTTTTGGTTGAATCCCGTACCTTTTCTAAAAAATTAGCCATGAGTTCCACGCTGATCGACTTTCTTCTTTGTGGCCTAGCCTATGTCCTGCTGAGTTACTTTTTAGGGGCTTGGACCAAAACCCGGCGCAAGCAATCCTCAGGATCAGATGATGGAATGGGGGGAAAATCGGAAACTGAACCGCCAGTACTAGACTTGCCTCCAGGGGTAACTTGGCCTAATCAGGAATTGGTAGAATCAGAATAAGTGGGTACCTACTCGTTTCAATGACATTTTTCGCAGATTCCCTGTACGAGCAGGTTCATCTCTTTTTTCTGAAATCCCTTTGGAAGTGGAATTGTGGGTAAGGAAATGTCTTCGAGGCAGGTAGTCTCCTCGCATTTTTCACATTTGAAGTGCACATGCTCGTGGTTGTGTACATGCGTGGCTTCTCCATGGCTGCAAAAAGCATATTTGGTGGCTCCGCTATCATCCAGGACCTTGTGGATAAGGTCTTTCTCTAAAAATGTTTTGAGCGTACGGTAGATGGTCACCCGATCAAACTTCTTGTTGAGCGTATCTTCCAGATCCGCATGAGAGAGGGCAACATTCTTGTCCAGGAACTCCTGAATAATCACCAATCGGCAATCCGTGATGCGCAAGCGATGCGATTGTAAGATTTGGAGAGGAGTGGCCATGGAGGAAGTATTGATTTTCAAAGTAACAAAAAATCAGGTAGAGAAAAAAAGGGCGCCAACTTGGCGCCCTTTCTAGTTTACTCTCCAGAAGATTCTTTCAGGATTTTGTTGATGCGTTCGTTGGCATCCTCGAGGTGAAGTTTGCTCATTCGGTCAGATGTTCTGCCGATGGCGCCTCTGATTTGGCTTTGTAGCGTCTTCAATTCTCCACGTGCCATCGGACGAATGTCAGATTGTGCCGCATTGATTTGTGCACCGGCAAAGGCTCTAAACTGAGCAGGTAGCGCAGCCACACTTCCAGTCAAAAGAAGCTCCAACCGCTCGATATGCGCACGCTGCAAAGCTCTGCGGTGTACGTCGATGGTTTTTCCAGCACCTAGTTCGGTCCAAATGCCTTTTCTCAAATCATCGAATAATTCGGTCATTTTGTAGGCTTGTGCACCATTCAAGGCTTCGTTTTCGATCATTCTACCCAGTCTACCCCACTCCAAGATTCCGTTGAGGGTACTTACTTGGATACCTCGGATACGCTCAAGCGCACCGAAGTCTTCGATTCTGGCGATGATGGTTTCGTCCATCAACCAGCTTGGGGTGGTGAAAAGCTGCTGGTTTACAAAAGCAACTGCAGCTTTCTGCATCTCTTTGGTTTGGTGCGTGTACACCGCTTCGCCCTGACCAGAAGACTTGTAGACTTCCGTCACTCCACCCACATGGTTGCGTACGTGACCCATGTAGCGGTTAAACTGGCCAATTACCTGACCGTACATTTCTTCGAGGTCTTCGTAATTTTTGTAAGGCTTTTCTTTCTCAGCTGTCCACTCCATCAAGTTAGGAAGGATGCGCTTCAAGTTCTTGATTCCATACTCGGAAGCAGTTACTGAATTGTCTCCCAAATCTTCAGATTGGGTAGTTGGATCGTAGTTATTGCCCTGACGACCGTAACGGTACACAGGGTCACCCTTCTTGTCCAGAATCCACTGGTTCAAAGTAGGAAGTTCAGCTTCAGGGCTC
>JAXISU010000195.1:0-4432 GCA_034680425.1 Cyclobacterium sp. | reverse complement strand
GCCTTGTCCTTAGCCGAGCTAAACCCCAATTTTGATGCGGTTAAATCCCGTTTCGGTCTCTAAAAAACCAAGGATTCACCTCAAATTCCCACACCCAATGGACCTCGCGAATTGGGTTTTTTGATTACCTCCTCCTCCACATTCTTTTGGATCCATGCTATTGGGTAAATCCGCCATTTTTTTGATTATCCGATTGCTACAAACAAATTCGTCCCTTTCTATTTTTCCCTTTGCCCACCGGCAAAGGGCCTTATTCGTTCTAGTTCATTCCTTCCTTCGGTAGAATTGATTCGGCCCAAGCGGTAGATCAGGCTTTTTTCAGTTATTTTAGCCGAAATTCTCGCCATGAAAGCAGTTGTACACGGGGTATTTTTGTTTTTAAGTCTGTTTGTCCTTCCCATGGCTTACGGTGGAGGCAAGTATTTTACCTGGTTTGATGGCCCATCCAAGGCACGTGTTCGTCTGGATGTGAGTTCAGGCCAAGTGTTGAAGGAGGTTGCGGTGGGAAACTGGCAATCAGTGGATCAGATTCAGCTTCCCCTAGATTTGGTCACCGCACTACCGCCCAGGCTTTCCAATCACTACTTTTTTGATGAAGATTTCAACAAAATCGTCCTTACCGTGGATGGGACAGGACAGGTTTATGAGTTGGACCTGGGGTCCAAAAAGCTGAGCAGAGTGGACCGCACCTTTTTTTCCGGTTATAATTTTGGGGCTACCCTTTTTGAGCGGAATGGGATCATCTACAGTGTCGGGGGTGTGGGCTTCTGGGCTTACAGTCAAGCCATCACCTATTTTGATCAAAAATCTGCCGAGTGGCAGGCAGTTCGTCCCAAAACCCCTGGCCCGGAATCCATTTTTGATGGGTACCAGGGCTATTCCGAATCCGCGGATAAATTTTTTACCGGAGGGTCCGAAATAGGAAAGTTCTTAGAGAATGTTCCGCTGGACATCAATAAGGACGTTTATGCCTATGATTTCAAAACGAACAGCTGGGAAGTGCTGGGGGAAATCAACCCGCTCTTGTTTGAGGATACCGACCGGGAACTGGCTTGGAATGGACAGTTTTTCATTCAATTTTCGAGAGAAAAGGTTTACCTCATTGATCCAGTAGCAAATCAGATTTTGGTCTACCAAAGTACCAAAGAACAATTCCAGGGTGGGGAATTTCGGTTTGTTTCTGGGGACGAAGTCTTCTGTTATTGGGACTTGGAAAATGGACCTGTCCGTAGCTTTTCCTTTTCGGAGCTACAAGAAAAGGCAACCTTCGTGGGGCCTTTTTACAATCCCAAATCCGCTTATGAATGGTATTACCTAGTTGGTGCTGCAAGCGGGACAATCTTACTGCTAGGTTTATTCCTACGCAAGAGATCCAAAAAATCGAAGCAGCCCGACTTTGATGCCCATGAAAAGGCGCTCATTCAGGCCTTCTTAGCGCTACCCGCTGGGAGTTTCCTTTCTACGGTGGAGGTGAATGAACACTTGGGCTTGTCTACGAAGACCTTAGAAAACCAACGGAAGATTCGATTGAATACCATTGCCAAGCTCAATCAAACCATTCAGCTCTACTTTAAGATTGAGAAAGCCATTGAGCGACACGTGTCTCCAGAAGATAAGCGCCAAACTCGCTATTCCTTAAATGCAGAAGCCATCAAGGTCTTAAGTGCCTTTTTTCAGTAATCTGGCGCACTTTTTTTGTGAAGCTTGTATTTTTCCAACTACGTGAATAACCCAAATCACCTATTTTTTAATCCCTTGGTGGGTTTGGATCTTTAGTTTTAGGAATTCTCTAATTCCACCACTAACCCAAAATCCATCTGATTATGAAACAAGTTAAACTTGCCGTGTATATCCTCGCCGGAATCACGGTTGTATCCTTTTTTCTAACCTGGTTTACTGCCTCCGCCAGCATTACCATCTCCAGTGACTTAGGTGGAGGGGGCTCTGATGCCTCTGAATCTGTCATTGGACTTTTTTCAGGACAAGGATTTTTTGGTTTACTTCTTTTGGCAGGGGCGGTTTACATGTTCCTCAAGGAAATCAAATTTGCTTTTTTACCGATCGCACTCAATATTTTAAATGGGCTTGTTGTCCTGTATGTCACCACAGGCGTAAAATATAGCTCGAGTTCAATTGCCGGATCTGCCACATCTGGTTTGTATCCGGGAATTGGTGTTTACCTGTTTATGCTGACCTCCACGCTACTGCTAGGCGTTTTGCTGGTGAAGGAATTCAAACCTGAGTTATTTGAAAAAGGAGGGTCGATTGACAAAATGACCCCTTTGGATTTTATTTCTAATGAATATGTAGTAGGAGGCGCCATCCTTGGCTTGGAGTTTTGGTGTAGCCAAAACATGGGAGAGTTTGGTTCCTTCTCAGGGTTTTTAATGGGGGCACTATTTTTTGTAGCCGCTCCCTATTATTTGGCCAAACTAGCAAAGTTTGCCTTGATTCAGAACCTAATCCTATCACATGTGGTGGTCTATGTGTTGATTTTGGTTTTTGGTTTTCTAGACTTTTACAACTACGAAAGTGCACTGCGTTCCGTGGGCGAAAGCTTTTTTTCCATCACCTTACTTGCGTTAGTCTATGAGTTTGTGATGCGAAAGAAAGCCGAGGTCATCCCTCCAAAAGCCCGTGAGCTAGTTGAAAAATTAGATTTGAAAAAAATTGTAGCGATTTGGGGGGTTGTGATTCTTCTCCTATTTGCGAAGCAATTCTTGACTAGCATGTCAAGTGAAACTCAGGATACACAAGAGGAAGAAACTACCGAAGAGGTGATTGAAGAAGAAGCGCCAGCTCCTAGCCAAGAGGAAGAGCAAGTGCAAGAGGAGGAGGAAGAAAGTACATATGCTGAGCCAAGCCCTGCACCAGCAGCACCAGCAGCAGCCCCAGCAGCTCCTCAAAAACAAGCCGTGCAACTGTATTCCATCCAGGACCCAGACGGCTATACCAATATGCGAGCTACTCCAGGAGGAACCATTATCCGAAAAGTATACGAAAACGAAACCTTTGAATTAGTGGAAGCAGGGGAGACCTATTCCAAAATCAAATTGAAGGATGGCACCACAGGATTTTTACATAATTCACGTATCGCCGTTGCTAACTAATGAATACTCTTTCAATTAGCCTGAGCTTACCAAATAGCCCCTTGAGCAGAATGCTTGGGGGCTATTCCTTGGCCCTAATTCTTCTTTTTTCTTCCTGCAACCCGTTTCAAACGAGTGAGACTTCTGAAATTGAAGACTTGATGGAACAAAATCTAGAGGAGCTAGAGGAGGATCAAGTTGGGTTTTTGATCAAGATCCCATGGGAATTGTACCAATCTTGTGATTTGAATCAAATTTTAACTCCAGAGAATCTTAAAAACGGATATTTCACTTGGCGAGATTACCCACAACAGCATCAAATCCCTGTCGCTTTTATTGAGAAGCGGCCCATTTACATGTTGATTGTGTTCCACAAGGTTTATTTCAGACAGGGACGATTGGACAATGACATTGCGATTAAGAGTAATGGCCAAATAGTAGACGATACCGAAGTGGTATACGACAACCTAGAAGTGCTTTCTGAGGAAGTTCGGCTATTTTCTACTACGGCATCCGGGGAAATTGAGCAGCAGGTGATGCTAGGCTATGAGGATAACCCAGTGAATGGTTGGGGGATATTTAAACCGTTCAATTTGAATTGGGAAGGGGGCACCAACGAGCGGGTGGATTTTTACAGGGCGGATGACCCTCTTGCAAGGTGGTTGTTTTATCGAATGAGCTCCTATTCTAGCTTGCTAGAGTTAGAGGCGCTAAAGAAAAATAAAGAGGTCCAGGTCTTCAAGTTGGAGGGAGGCTCCTTTACCCCTTCCAGCTTAACGGAAATGCAATCATTAAAACCAGTTCCTTCCCTTCCGGCAAATGTCATGGATGTAGGGATGTCAGTAGAACGAAATCTGGATGACGAAATGTATTCTTTCTCCACTGATTGTGATAAGAAACCAGTTGCCCAGGAGGAGGAGACGGAATTAGTGGAGGAGCAGGTACCTGAGTCTGAAGTGTTTGTCCAGCCTTTATTTACAATTGATGACCCAGACGGCTATACCAATTTGAGGGCAACACCAGGAGGTACTGTAATTCGGAAAGTATTGGAAAACGAAACCTTTGAAATTATAGAATCTGGTGATACCTATTCGC
Organism: Cyclobacterium sp.; assembly: GCA_034680425.1. Lineage (GTDB taxonomy): Bacteria > Bacteroidota > Bacteroidia > Cytophagales > Cyclobacteriaceae > Algoriphagus. The sequence goes on along the minus strand of JAXISU010000195.1, from coordinate 248 downwards.
AGGTGAAATTCGCAGATGGATCTACTGGTTTTATCCACAACTCCCGAATTATACAGGCAAATTAAAAATGGCAGATGCCTAGCTATAGTGCTAAGTCTATATAGCTAGGCATCCCCTGTCTGTATCCATAAGAAATAGTGTTTTCTGGACAAAACCAGGTCCCTAGGACTTGAAAATTCGATTCATCAACACCCACTTTTCACCTTCTTTTGCCCAAGGCAAGGGCTTTTGGAATTTCCACATCAGGG
>JAXISU010000194.1:0-4433 GCA_034680425.1 Cyclobacterium sp. | reverse complement strand
CCTGGAAGTTCGATTTGAATTCTTCCAGAACCAGCAATACGCTGAATGTTGGGCTGTGAAGTACCAAAACGGTCGATACGCGTTCTCAAGATGTTGAAAGAACGGTCGATTGCGTTTTCAACTTCGGTATCGATGATTTCTAGGATTTCGGCATCCGTAGATTCCAAGGAGATTCTTCCACGGTTAGCCGCTGTAGCAAATACAGCGCTCAATGCTTTGCCTGGATTATTTTTTTGCCATGCAGCATAAAATAAATCGACAAACTTCGCATTGGAGGTTTTGGAAGCTTCTTTGGCCTCTGCTACTGCAGCATTGAAGGCATCGTTTTTAGGATTTCCTGCGATCCCTTTAACGATTTCTACAGGAGAAACCTCTAGGGTCACGTGCATCCCGCCTTGAAGGTCAAGTCCAAGTCCAAGCTCGGTTTCTTTTACTTCTTGGTAGGTATAGCTTGCGCCTAGGAAGTTGTAAACTGGCTGTCTCCAAACCGAATCTAGGTAAGCTCTTTTCTTGGCAAAGTCAATATTGCCGGAGGCGTCTGTAGCAAAGGCTGTAGCCTTTTCTTGTACGCCGTTGGATATGAACGTGAATGACAGGTAATACAAGCAGAGCGCTGTAATGATCACCGTCAAAAACACGATTGCACCTTTGTTTTGCATTTTGGTAAAATTTAAGGAATTGAATTAATTAAGAGTTGACTCGTTCCGGAAGGGGACGAGGGGATGAATTCAGAATGAAAGTGAATTTTTAGGGCCCCTGCGGGGAAATAATCCGTTCAAAAAGGATTTCAGTCAGGGAATTGACAAAGGAAACCGTTCCGGATTGAGGGAGCGGGAGGGAAAAATCAATTTGGAAAATCTGTGAAATCAGGTAAAAAACCGTGTTGGCTACCTGAAGTACAAATGGAATGACTGCATCAACAGCTACATCCAAAAAGCTCTGATCTGGCTGTTCGGAGGATTGTTCTGTACGCGTCTGTTCGGTAGTCGAAGGAAAAAATTCAATGCTAGAAACAAATAGGCAAAACAACAGAACCAGAGCCCACGAGAATCGTTGCTGGCTGGTACTGTGGTATGTGTTCCTATTTTTCATGGGGGACAAATATAGAAAATATTTGAAAATCACCTGCTAAGTCTTGGCTTTTTATGCCTAGCGAGCCGATTTTGCGCGCAAGTAGGTGCGGAGCACCTCCATGGCACGGTCAAAGTTCAGGTTGTTTGGGATGATGAGATCCGCCTCATTTTTGAAGGGTTTGATGTACTTTTCGTAAGTGGGCATCACATGATTCTCGTAGCGGTACAGCACATCGTCAAGGTCATAGCCGCGCTCGACCTTATCTCGAATGATGCGCCGCTTGAGTTTGATGTGGTCTTTGGCGTCGATAAAAATTTTAAGATCCAATAAGGCCGCCAGTTCGGGGTAGTACAACACAAAAATCCCTTCCACCACTACGACGGGTGCTGGCGCAAAGGTGAGCATTTTCGGTTTTTTGGTCGCGTTGTTGAAAGTGTACTCTTCGCGAATGACCGTGCCACCCCCCTGGATGATGCGGATGTCTTGGGCATATTGCTCAAAATCGATGCTGTGGGGAGTGTCGAAGTTGGCGATCCCTTGCTCGTCTACCGGCTGCAGGTGCTTGGGCTTGTAATAGTTGTCCTGGGAGATCAAACACAGTTCCTCGGGAGAGAAACTGCGCAGGAGATGTTCCAAAAACAAGGTTTTTCCAGAGGCAGATCCCCCGGTGATTCCGACGATAAAGGGCTTGGTCATGGGAGGCAAATTAACATATTTTTATGCGCATCTCAGAATTTTCCAGCTCGGAGAAAATTTAAGAGGGCTTTTACCGCTTTCCCACGGTGGGAAATTTCATTTTTTTCTTCCAGCGAAAGCATGGCAAAGGTTCGTTCATGTCCTAGGGGCTGGAAGATGGGATCGTAGCCAAAGCCTCCCTCGCCGCTGGGGGAGGAAGTGATTTCCCCTTCGGCGATTCCGTCAAATTGGTACTCTTTTTCGTCTAGAATAAGAGCGATGACGGTTCGGAAACGGGCAGATCGCTCGGTTTGCCCCTGCATTTTTTCCAAAAGCAAACTCAGATTGCGCGCATCGCTGCGTGGCTCTCCTGCAAATCGTCCCGAATACACTCCTGGCGCTCCGTTCAAGGCCGCTACTTCCAGGCCCGTGTCGTCTGCAAAGCAATTGACCCCATAGTGATCGAATACGTAGCGCGCCTTTTCGAAGGCATTGGCATCAAGGGTGTCCCCTGTTTCGGGTAGTTCCTCGTTGCAACCAATGTCCCGAAGGGATACGATTTCGATAAGCCCCTTCAGGGCAGCAGCGACTTCTTCGACTTTTTTGGCGTTGTTGGTGGCGAAACAGATTTTCATGGGCTTCTGGGATGGCCTACAAAAATGGGGGTTGGAATTTGCAGCAGCAAACCTTCTTGGAAAATAGGTTTTGAGCTTCGGTTGAAATCTTTATTTTTCGGACATGAAAAGACTAACCGTGTACTGTGGTTCCAAGAAAGGTAACCATGCTGTTTACGAAGCAGGGGTGCGTGCTTTGGCTCAAGAAATGATTTTGCGTGACCACAGCCTGGTCTATGGGGCGGGGCATGTGGGCTTGATGGGAGTCATTGCTGACGAACTACTCGGTGCAGGCAAGGAAGTGATTGGAATCATTCCCCAAAAGTTGGTGGACCGGGAGGTGGCGCACAAAGGCTGCACGGAACTTGTGGTCGTGGAGACCATGCGGGACCGCAAGTGGCTTATGGCGGAGAAGGGCGATGGATTTATTGCCATGCCTGGTGGGATTGGCACCTTTGAAGAATTGTTTGAGGTGATGACCCTCAACCAGTTGCATTACATTCAAAAGCCTGTGGCCTTGTACAACGTGCACGGCTATTACGATAAGCTGATCGACTTCCTCAACCATGCGATGGAGGAGGGCTTTCTCTACCCCGAGCAGGAGGAGATGCTGATCATTTCCGATGACCCAGCAGATCTATTGGATCAGATGGCCGCGTACCAAGCCAGAAGACCGGCGGATTGGTAAGGGAGGTTATTTATAAATCTATTTGAATCCGCACTTTCCCTCCAAGACCTTTTTCTACAATTTCGTAGAGGGTTTTTAGGGTCATGTTGGCACCGTCATTTTCAACTCTAGAGATGTAGGTTCTTTTTTTATCCACAAGTTGAGCCAACTGCTCTTGAGTAAGTAGTCGTTCTTCGCGTGCTTTTTTTAGAAGCAAACCTATTTTGAAGGGGGCCGTTTCTCGTTCAAGCGCATCGCGGCGCGGGTTACCCTTTTCCCCGTAGACCTTGTCTTTGATTTCTTCCCAGGATGTAGTTTTCATAGTAACTTATAAGTTACCATTTTTTTAATCAAAAAATGACTTTTCTATAAAAAGTAAAACGATTATTTAACCTATTGATATACAGGCAATCATAATTATAAATATGGTTAGGTACTAATGAGATACACAATGTGCCAATTTCTTCTTTTCCTCTCTTGATTTTACTTCAATTCATCCAGGCATCTAGTAATTGCTTCTCTGATGTCATCTGCTTCGGTAGACCCAATTCCTTCAGCAGTGCAGGAACAAACTAATGAATTGGTTTTGGCGGATACAAATTGGATGGTAACCTCAATTGTATAACCTCCCAATCCAACACTTCTCCTTCCACTTTCACCATAGTTCACGATCAAAGTTTCTTCGGAAAGCTCTTGTTTAAGTTCAGGTAATCTGATTAATCCCTGCTTTGATAATGTCCCAAAAATAACATCACTTGGATTAACTGATTTACTTGCAGAAAAATACTGCCCATTGATCATCGTTCCTGAACTTGAAGTTAGACTTGTGGTTGGGTTGATATAAATGTATTTGTAGGTAGTGAGGTTTCCGTTTTTTATACTTGACGCAGGGATCAATTTGGGAGAGCAACTAAAGCCAACCATAATTAGGCTTAGGTAGGTTAGGATTAGATTTTTTTTTATCAGGCGCATAGTGGCTTTGGTTTTAAGGTAAATCAAACGCAGGTAAAAAACTAAAAATGTATGCAGACAACAAAGGATTAAAGTGAAAAACAAAAAGTCAAACACCCGTCCAATTTGAATGAAGGGTGTTTGGCCAGTTTGTTTTGCTAAAAAAAACGGTTTACTCCCTCACCCAGCTCACTTTTTCGCCGATAGGTGTTCGCTTGCCTTCGGGTAAGGTATCGGTAGCTGCTTTTGCGATGTAGAAAAAGCCCATGAGCATGTCCTCGCCTTCGAGCCCGAAGTCTTCTCGAGCTTCTGCCCAAAAGGTGGGTCCGCCGGTGCCCCAGTAGCATGCTAGCCCATGGGCACAGGCTGTCAGGTACATGTTTTGCACCGCCATGGCTACGGCGGAGATCTCTTCCATCACGGGGATGCCCGATCCTTCGGTACGCTTCATG
>JAXISU010000193.1:0-4434 GCA_034680425.1 Cyclobacterium sp. | reverse complement strand
TCCTATCGTCATTGGGCAAGCATGTGAATTCGATTATTCGGGTTCCCAAGCCTCCAGATCCCTTCGTGAAGAGGGGATTATCGTCACCCTGATCAACTCCAATCCGGCGACGATCATGACAGATCCGGTGACTGCCGATCACGTGTACTTGTTGCCTCTGGAGAAAAAGTCCATACGGAAAATTTTAACAGATCACCCCGATATCGATGCTGTTCTTCCGACCATGGGTGGACAAACTGCCTTGAACCTAGCCATCGATTGCGATAAGGCAGGAATTTGGAAGAATCATGGAGTGAAGATGATTGGCGTCGATATCGAAGCAATCGATACGGCAGAAAATAGAGACAAATTTAAGGCCTTGATGGAGCAAATCGGCGTAGATGTCTGTAAAGGAGATACCGCCACGTCCATGCTTCAAGGCAAAGAAATCGCCCAAGAAATTGGCTTTCCGTTGATCATTCGTGCTTCCTACACCCTTGGAGGAGCAGGAGGGGCGGTTGTGGAAAAAGCAGAAGATTTTGAGCATTACCTCTCCGCAGGACTTCAGGCATCACCAGTGCATGAAGTGCTCATCGAACAAAGCATCTTGGGCTGGAAGGAATACGAGCTAGAGGTGATGCGAGACAATATTGGCAACATGATTGTCATCTGTTCCATTGAGAATTTTGATCCCATGGGCGTGCATACAGGCGACTCCATCACGGTCGCTCCAGCGATGACGCTACCGGATACCGTGTACCAGCGCATGCGAAACTATGCCATCACGATGATGAATAGCATAGGCAATTTTGCAGGGGGATGTAACGTACAGTTTTCGGTTAGTCCAGACAACCAAACCATCATCGGCATCGAGATCAACCCTCGGGTATCCCGTTCCTCTGCCTTGGCCTCCAAAGCCACAGGATATCCAATTGCAAAAGTTGCCGCGAAGCTAGCCATCGGCTACAACTTGGATGAATTGTCCAATTCGATCACGGGTACTACTTCGGCCTATTTTGAGCCATCCATTGATTACGTGATTGTCAAGATCCCTCGTTGGAACTTTGATAAATTCAAGGGTGCCGACCGCAAGCTCGGACTCTCCATGAAGGCGGTAGGGGAAGTCATGGGTATCGGGCGTAATTTCCAAGAAGCCTTGCAAAAGGCATGTCAATCTCTCGAAATCAAAAGAAATGGCCTAGGTGCCGATGGAAAAGAACTCAAGGATCAAGCACAAATCTTGCATTCCTTAGCCAACCCAAGCTGGAACAGATTGTTCCACATCTATGACGCCTTCAAATTGGGTATCTCCTTCCGAACCATTCACGACCTGACCAAGATCGACAAGTGGTTTTTGAAGCAAATCGAAGAATTGATTCACCTGGAAGCCGAGATTAGCAAGTACAAGCTCGACACGATTCCTCGTGAATTGATGGATGAAGCCAAGAAAAAAGGCTATGCAGATCGTCAAATCGCCCATTTGTTGGATTGTCTTGAAAGCGATGTGTTTCACAAGCGCTACGAAGAAATGGGAATCAAGCGCGTGTACAAGTTGGTGGATACCTGTGCGGCGGAATTTGCTGCCCAGACTCCTTACTACTACTCCACCTTTGGGGAAGAAAACGAATCCATCCGCAGCGAGAAAAAGAAGGTAGTTGTCCTAGGTTCCGGTCCCAATCGCATCGGTCAGGGTATAGAATTTGACTATTCTTGCGTGCATGGGGTCTTGGCAGCAAAGGAATGCGGCTACGAAACCATCATGATCAATTGCAACCCAGAGACGGTATCTACGGATCCTGATGTGGCGGACAAACTCTACTTTGAACCGGTATTCTGGGAACATATCTACGAAATTATCCTTCAGGAGAATCCAGTAGGGGTGATCGTCCAACTCGGAGGTCAAACTGCCTTGAAATTGGCAGAAAAGCTTTCCAAGTATGGCATCAAAATTATCGGAACGAGCTACGAAGCGCTGGATTTGGCAGAAGATAGAGGCCTATTTTCTACATTATTGAAGGAAAATAACGTGCCTTACCCTGAGTTTGGCACCATTCACAATACCGATGAAGCGCTCGAACTGTGCAAGACCATTGGATTCCCTCTGCTCGTAAGACCTAGCTACGTGCTAGGTGGACAGGGGATGAAGATCGTGATCAATGAGAAGGAATTGGAAGAGCATGTAGTCAACGTACTACGAGACATTCCAAATAACGAGATCCTACTGGATCACTTCTTGGAAGGAGCAATCGAAGCCGAAGCAGATGCAATTTGCGATGGAGAAAATGTCTACATCATCGGCATTATGCAGCACATCGAGCCAGCCGGTATTCACTCTGGCGACTCCTATGCGGTATTGCCTCCGTATAATTTGGGGGATTTGGTAATCCGTCAAATTGAAACCTATACGCAAAGAATTGCCCTGGCACTGAGAACTGTGGGCTTGATCAATATTCAATTTGCCATCAAAAATGACAAGGTGTATGTGATCGAAGCGAATCCACGTGCTTCGCGTACGGTACCATTTATTTGCAAGGCCTACCAAGAACCTTACGTCAACTATGCCGTAAAAGTAATGCTGGGAGAGAAAAAGGTCACTGACTTCAATTTCAAGCCTGTGAAGAAAGGGTATGCCATCAAGGAGCCTGTATTCTCGTTCCATAAATTCCCGAATGTCAACAAAGAGCTTGGTCCTGAGATGAAATCAACGGGTGAGGCCATCTACTTTATTGACGATTTGATGGATGATTATTTCTTGAAAATTTACGCTGAGCGAAACATCTACTTGAGCAAGTAGTAGTGCTCTTAAAAAAATAAGTCTTGGGTACCGCATTTAAAATTCTACTCATCCTTCTTGGTTTAGGCTGGCTATTGGGTCAACTGCTCCGCTATTTCCTGCGGTCCAAACTGGCACAACTAGCCCGTAAAGTGAATGAGGCTGCCATGGAGCAGCAGCGTGCGCAGCAGCAGGCTCAGCGACCAAGGGATGGCGTAAATGTGGATTTTATTCCGAAAAAGTCTCCTCAAAAAATGAAGAAAGACATTGAAGGTGGCGAATACGTGGACTACGAAGAAGTGAAGGATTGACCTTCACTTTTTTTATTGGACTCGTTTGCACCAGTACAACTTGTAACCAGTAGTCGTCTGGGTTCCAATCAAGTAATCCTCTCCACCATCTTTTAGCCCTAATTTTTTCTTGAGTTCTTCGGCTCCCGTCACGTAGTTGCGGCAGATTACATTGGCCTTTCCTGAAGGGAATAGGGCTTTGATCTCCTGCTTTTTTGGGCTGATTTCTTGAAGGACTTCAAAGATACGGCCTGGAATTCCCGTTGGAAAAGTCTCACTGGTGTAGAGGTGACTGTTCCGCTCCAATTTTTTGAGGCCAAAACTCGCTCCAAATAGGTTAAATGCGCCTGCTTTGAGAATTCCCGCTAGGGGTTCAATCAGGTACTTCCCTGCTTCAGCAAATTGGGAATGCGCTTGTTCTTCAGCTTTGGGCTCAAATTCAAATTGGGGCAATCCACTTTCCAGATCAACTGCAGCAATCATTTTTGGTGCTCCTTCGTTGGCTTTATCCCAATGGAGCAGAAGTTCCTTGACTTCATTTCGGACCGATACCACCGTGATTTTCTGGATGTCTGGCAATTCGGACCAAGCCTGGGTTAAATCCAACATGGGTGAAACCTTAAGGAGGATGCTATCGGATTTGCTACGCAAAAGGGTCCATGCATCTACGACATTGGGTTCGCAATCCTGGAGCTTGTACAATTTTTGGTTGCCTGTTCCTCTACGCGCTGGGTCTGCATAAATCAGGTCAAAGTGCTGTGTGGCTTTGCGCAAAAATTCCAATCCATCGCCTGCGACAAAGTCAAACTTACCTGGATTTAAAGCGCTTAAATTGTACGTTGAGATCTCGGAAAGTTCGGTTTGCTGCTCACAATACACCCCTTTTTCAAATCCCTGGCTTAGGTAATGGCAGTCTACGCCAAAGCCTCCTGTAAGGTCAATCATCCACTCACCCGTACGACCAATGGACTTGAAGGCAGCTGTTTGTTCCGAAGAACTTTGTTCGACCGAGATGCTCGCAGGAAAAAGGAGGCTTAGATTTTTCGACCAGGTGGGCAATTTTTTGGCCGCTTTCTGTCGAGCAGCGATTTGCTGTACGGCTACTTTGAGGTCAAACCCAACTTTTCCCTGGTACTTAAAAAGTAAAAGTGCAGGATCTCCTTCCAGATGATCCTGCACAAATTGTCTGAATTCAGCGCTATGATACTCGCTGATGTTCATTAGGCTAGTTTATTTTCCAAAAGGTATGCTGCAATCTGCACCGCATTGGTGGCTGCACCTTTGCGAAGGTTATCTGCTACGATCCACATATTGAGTGTATTGGGCTGGGATTCGTCGCGGCGCAATCTGCCTACAAACACCTCGTCCTTTTTGTGGGCATTGATTGGCATA
>JAXISU010000192.1:0-4456 GCA_034680425.1 Cyclobacterium sp. | reverse complement strand
GAAAGAAAAGAGCCTTGAAGGGAGCTTGCAGTGTAAATTCCTGACCTGTGCCTGGATCAAAAATTACCCCGAAGCGGCTTTGAGTGGTTTGGGCACTCCAACTTGCCTTGTCCACAATGATTCGACTCTGCCCTTTGAAGGTCAGGGTACTGTTTGCAGAATTTCCAATCCAGTTTTGACTGTTCCAAGCACCGCGAGGTTGTCCGGGAGCTGGGCCTGAAAAGGCAGCCAAGACTCCGTACACATCCAAGTTGAAACTGTTCAGGTTTAGTTTTTGGCCTGCACCAGCCCCTGCATGCAGGTATAAGCTTTTCACAGATTCAGAACCGAGAAGTCTCAACGTATGCCCTTGATCGATGTAGATATCTCTTGTGCTATCTGGTTTTTGATTGGCACTTACCCAAGTAGTACCGTTCCAAACTTCCCAAGTAGATGCATAGTTAAAATCTCCGGATGCTCGGGTTTTGTAGGCTCCAATTTCTTGACCCAAACCGGGAATTAGGAAAGACAGCAGGGATACAACTGCGAGGAATAACCTGTATATTGTACGCTGAAAATGGATTCTGGAATACGCAGGTTGGCGAGAAAAAATATCCATGGTAAAGTAGTTTAAAAAGTAAATCAAGTTAAAAAATGATGGCTAAATACAAACTAGGTTTCCTTCTAATTCTTTTAACCTTCGTTGGCTTCATTCCTGCAAAAGCACAATTTTGGGAAGTGAGTTTGCTAACCGCAGATCCTGGAACTGAGCTGTACTCTTCTTTTGGACACAGTGCCATCCGTCTTCGAGAAATCAATCCTGATGGAGGTAAAGATTTGGTCTTCAACTTTGGCACCTTTGACTTTGACACGCCCAATTTCTACGGAAAATTTGCCACAGGCAAGCTCAACTACATGTTGAGCATGACTACCTACGATCGCTTTATTGTTGAATACGATTACTACAAGCGGGGGCTTAGAGAACAGGTGCTGAACTTGAATGAGGAGCAGAAAGACTTCCTCCTGCAGCACTTGGATGCACAGTACGCTCCCGAAAGACGTTTTTACAAGTATGATTTTTTCTACAACAACTGTGCTACCAAGATTCGAGATGCCTTTGAAATCTCTATGGGGGATAAGTTGGTGTGGAATGACTCCACTGCTTCCGAAGAAAAGACCTTTAGAAATCTACTCGATGAATTTTTAGTTCCGCTCCCTTGGGCAGATTTTGGAATAGACTTGGCCTTGGGGGCGGTTATTGATCGTCAAGCAACCCCACGCGAAAAGCAGTTTTTACCGACTTACATGGAACAGGCATTTGCGAATGCCACAGTGGTTGAGAATGGAGTGGTTCGGCCCTTGGTTAAAGAAAGCCGTGTGGTTTTGGAATATCCGAAAGAGGAGAGCCAACCTTCCCTGTTCAATCCTTTTGTTGTATTCTGGCTTTTGGCCTTGATTTTTGCAGGCTTGACCCTGTATGGGTACAAAAAAGGCAAACTGATGAAAGGCTTGGATTTGATGCTTTTCGGAGGCCTTGGTGTCCTCGGATTGGTGGTAGCATTCCTTTGGTTTTTTACAGATCATTCGGCGACACTTTGGAATTGGAATATCCTTTGGGCATTTCCTGGTCACTTGGTCATGGTATGGGGATTATTCGCTCGCCCAAAGGCCACTTGGCTTTCTCCCTATCTTCTTTTTGTGATGGTAGCGACCGTGATGGTCTTGTTGTTTTGGATGTTTGGCTTACAATCTTTCTCGCCTGCCTTAATTCCAATCCTCTTGCTTATCCTCTTGCGAGCAAATTTTCTGTTCTACAACCGAAAAATTGCCTGAGTTCCCTCGAGCTAGTTTGACCGGGAACTAAACCTTTTTACCCTTAATCGGTGTTGGAGATACGCTATGGAATTTAAACTTACCTCAGATTATCAGCCAACAGGAGATCAGCCACAGGCCATTGAGCAGCTGGTATCGGGCTTGAAATCAGGCGACACGGCGCAGGTGTTGCTTGGTGTGACTGGGTCGGGCAAAACCTTCACCATTGCGAATGTCATCCAACAAACCCAGCGCCCCACGCTGGTATTGAGCCACAACAAAACCTTGGCGGCGCAACTCTATGGGGAATTCAAGCAGTTTTTTCCCGAGAATTCGGTAGAATACTTCATTTCCTACTACGACTATTATCAGCCCGAAGCCTTTATTCCTAGTTCGGGCACCTACATTGAAAAAGATCTCAGCATCAATGAGGAGATTGAAAAACTTCGGTTGAGCGCCACTTCTGCCCTCCTCTCTGGACGTAGGGATGTGATCGTGGTGGCTTCGGTGTCTTGCATCTACGGCATTGGCAATCCGGAAGAGTTTGGAAAAAATGTCTTGCGTCTCCAAGAAGGCGATCGAATACCGAGAAACCAACTCCTATTCAAGTTGGTGGACATCCTGTACAGCCGCACCCAACAAGACTTGGGTCGAGGCACTTTTCGGGTCAAAGGGGACACGGTCGATGTCTATGTGGCCTATGCAGACTTTGCCTACCGCATTGTTTTTTGGGGGGATGAAATTGAGGCTATCCAGCGGATTGAACCCAGTACAGGGAAGAAGCTTTCGGACGAGAAGATCATTTCTATTTTCCCAGCCAATCTATTCGTTACTGGCAGAGACACCATTGACACCGCCATTCATGAAATCCAGGATGACCTGATGGCACAGCTGACCTTTTTTGAGAAGGAAGGCAAATTTTTGGAAGCAAAACGACTGCAGGAGCGCACCGAATTTGACTTGGAGATGATCCGGGAATTGGGCTATTGCTCGGGGGTGGAAAACTACTCCCGCTATTTTGACCGAAGAAAGCCCGGGACCCGCCCCTTCTGTTTGTTGGATTATTTTCCGGAGGATTACCTGCTCGTGATCGATGAAAGTCACGTGACGGTGCCTCAGGTAAGGGCCATGTGGGGTGGAGATCGATCTCGAAAAGTCAACTTGGTCGACTATGGCTTTCGATTGCCTTCGGCCTTGGACAATAGACCCCTCAAATTCGAAGAGTTTGAGCAGCTGATCAACCAGATTGTCTATGTCTCGGCTACTCCCGCAGACTATGAATTGAACCTGACCGAAGGGGTAGTGGTGGAACAGATTATCCGCCCAACGGGACTTTTGGATCCTACCATTGAAGTGCGGCCGAGTTTGAATCAGCTCGATGACCTTCTGGAAGAGATCGACCAAACGATCAAGAAAGATGCTCGGGTCCTAGTTACGACGTTGACCAAGCGTATGGCGGAGGAACTTCAAAAGTACTTGGAGCGGGCAGGCATCAAGTCGCGCTACATCCACTCGGAGGTGAAAACCTTGGATCGTGTGGAGATCTTGCGAGAACTTCGCTTGGGGATTTTTGATGTCTTGGTAGGGGTCAACTTGCTTCGGGAGGGCTTGGATTTACCTGAAGTGGCCTTGGTTGCCATCCTGGATGCCGACAAGGAAGGATTTTTGAGAAATGAACGCTCTTTGGTGCAGACTATCGGTCGTGCCGCACGAAATTCCGAAGGGAGAGTGATCATGTATGCAGATCAGGTTACCCATTCCATGCAGGCGGCTATGGACGAAACCAAGCGCCGACGAGCACTTCAGATTGCCTACAACCTCGAACACGACATTACACCTACCACCGTCATCAAGTCCCGAGACAAGATCATGGGACAAACCAAGGTGGCCGATTCCAAGAAAAATCCAAAAATGTATGCTGAGCCCATGCCAGGAGAGACTTTCTTGGTGGCAGACCCTGTGGTACAGTACCTCAGCAAGGATAAATTGGAAAAGCTAATCCAGCAAACGCAAAAAGGTATGGAAAAAGCGGCCAAAGAATTGAACTTCATGGAGGCTGCGCGGTTGAGAGATGAATGGATGGCACAAAAGAAAAGATTGGAAGACCTCAACCGAGGAATTTAACCGACTCGACCCAAGCAGCATGACCCTTCAGGAAGTAAAAGAATTGGCAGGTAAGGGCGAAGGGCTCCAAATTGAATTCAAAAAAAAGGCAGCCTTCCCCGAAAAGATTGTTCGCGAGGTCATTGCCTTGGCCAATACCCAAGGAGGCACCTTGTTGATTGGGGTGGACGATGACGGCACGGTAAGTGGACAGCGGTTTATTGAGGAGGAGATTTTTGTGATGGAAAAAGCCATTCGAGAACTCATTTTCCCAGCCCTAGCTGTGGAGGTGTCGACCGTGAAGCTTTCTGAGAAAAAAGGGGTGGCAGTATTCAAAATCCCGCATAGCCCAAATCGCCCCCATTATTTGCTGATTCAAGACAAGAAATTCTCCTATATCCGGGTGCAGGACCGTACGGTGCAGGCCAGCCGGGAGGTGTGGGAGGTGCTGCGCAAAAGCAGGGTACCTCGAGACACTGTGTTTACCTATGGGAAAAAGGAAGAGGTGTTGATGAAATTTTTAGCGGAGCGGGAAAAAATCACCCTCAAGGAGTATGCGAAG
>JAXISU010000191.1:0-4469 GCA_034680425.1 Cyclobacterium sp. | reverse complement strand
AGAGAATTGTTTGGAAAAGTAATTCTTGAATCCAAAACCATTCTATGGAATGGCCCGATGGGTGTATTTGAAATGGAGTCTTTCAACAAAGGAACTAAAGCCATTGCAGAATACGTGGCGGAAGCGACACGTCATGGAGCCTTCTCGCTCATTGGCGGAGGTGATTCTGCTGCTGCAGTAAATAAATTTGGCTACACCGATCAGGTATCCTACGTATCTACGGGAGGAGGAGCCTTGCTAGAGCATATGGAAGGAAAAGTACTTCCAGGTGTGGCTGCCTTGGCAGAATGATTTAATTAAAGGTCCAACTCTGTTGGACTTTTTTTTCTTCATCTAATCTTCATGTTCGGAATGTAACCTTGGAATTGTAACTTGCTTAAGCCATGAATAGAATCGTCTTACTGCTGTTTTTTGTCTTCCTTTCTGGATTTGCGTGGGCACAAACCGAAACGGGTTCAAAAAATATTCCCTCCACCACTCAATCAGGGGATGCTGGGAAAAAAATAGGGATTTCAAGTGCTTCTAGAAGAAGTTCCATGCCCGGATCTGTTCCCGCTAACTCCAAGTCTGGAGAGGAAATGAAAAAGGCTGGTTTAGATGGATCGAAGAATAATTCTCCTGAATCTGGTCCTGGTAATTCGAATCGACCTGGTGCACGCGTTCCGAAAAGTAGACCGGGAGGTCCAATTTCGCGACCTTCTGGAGCGCCAAACAATCGACCGGCTACCATTCCTGGTTCCAGACCTAATGGTCCAAGGCAACGCCCTTCAGGAGGGTAAATGATTAGGTAAGCACCTAACACTTTCTGAAATCCGATCTCGTTCCTGCATGAAAAACGGTTTAATTCTTTGCTTTATTCTGAATACTTTTTTGGTCTCCCAAGGATTCACGCAGGAGTTGGACTCGCTTCAGGATTCCACTAAGATTGAATCAAGCAATTATTTAGTTTTAAGTACAGGCTACCTCAGTAGAGCCAATTTTATGTCCCGGGATTTTGGGCAAAAAATACCGCTTTCTTCTACTGAACTATTATTCTGGCATCATTCAGGAATCTACATGACTGCCATAGCCAGCAAATTTGTAGACCCGGCCCTTTCCTGGCAAAATGGAATGGGACTTGGGTATTCCACTTCCCTATCGCCTAAAGTTGATGTAGATTTATCCTATCACCATTTCTTTGGGGCTAGTAACTTAAATTCTTCAGGGAAGGATCAAATAGGAATTCTACAAGGTACATGGGGCCTGGATTGGGGAATCCTCTATTCTTCTACTCAGGCAATCTATCTAGTCAATGATCCAGGTGACTTTTTTTTAGTTAGTCGACATTCTAGGTATTTTGAATTCGATCATAGGATTGGTGGTGTGGCTGTTTTTTCCTTTGAGCCTCAAGCGACTTTTTTTCTAGGAACAAGCAATTATTACCGGATCGGTGGCTATGAACTGAGCCAAAAAGAATATTCAGCTACTCGAAATTTCCTGCTTCAGGGGATGGATTTTTCTATTCCGCTTACACTTAGCAGCGGTAGTTTTGAATTTCAACTCGAGCCCAAATGGGTCCTCCCAGTACAAGTTCCACAGTATGACGTATCCTCAAGTAATTTTCAACTTGCTTTAAAGGCTACGTATACCTTCGCATTACGAAAAAAACCATGAGAATTTTACTAGTAGAAGATGAGGGGCCTTTGGCTAAGGAAATTGTTGATTTTCTTCAATCGGACCACCATGTGGTAGATTTGGCCCGAACCCTAAACGGGGCTTCCGAGAATTTGGCAGTGAATTCCTATGATTTTGTGTTAGTCGATTTGGGATTGCCAGATGGTGACGGCTTAGATCTTCTTCAGGAGGTGACCGAATACCAAAAAGATGCTTCAGTCATCATTCTAACTGCCAGGACCGAAGTGGGAGATAAAATTTTGGGTTTTGAAAGCGGTGCGGATGATTACCTGTCCAAGCCATTTTCCTTACTGGAATTAAAGGTCCGCATGCAGGCAATCTTGAGAAGAAAAAGTGGGTGGAGAAAGGATGTTATTCAATTGAGTGGATTTGAAATTCATCTGAATGAGCCTTTGATTTCCTTTGAGGGCCAGGAAATCAAACTTACCCGAAAGGAATATGTCTTGCTGCAGTTTATGCTGATCAATAAGAATCGAGTACTCAATCGCTTTCAATTGGCCGAGCACTTGTGGGGAGATCATTTAGATGATGATTACCAATCCAATTACATCGATGTCCATGTGAAAAACATCCGGAAGAAATTGGGTAGTTATGGTCCTGTGGACTGGTTGGAAACGGTACGCGGTTTAGGCTATAAAATCATTGCTTAACATGAAGTTATTCAATAAGTTACTCGTTTTCAATCTATTGGGGAAAGGCGCCTTTCTCCTGATATTTTTGATGCTTGGACCCTACCGACTGAAGTACTTGGTTTTAGAAAATACCGACCAAGAGTTAATTGAAAAAAAAGAACAGGTTCTGCGCTTAGTCAACTTAGGTGGAATAGCGAATTTTATTTCCGATGAGAATCCAGAAGAGGGATTTGGCTCTTATAACATTTTGAAGGAGGAATACATTTTATTGGAACGTGCAACTTCAAACCTGGTCATTGCTGAGCCTATTTCTATAGAAAAAAGAATTATTGAGGACGAGGAAATTAGTTATCGAGTGTATGCGGAGGTCATTGATATTGATGGGGAGAGGTATCTTTTGGAGATTGGAAAAAGCCTCAGTACCATCGAACAGATTGAAGACATATTTTTTCAAATTTCAATCGGTATCCTATTCTTATTCTTGGCCTTTTCATTTGTGGTTGATTTTGCCATCAGTAAAAAGATAATGGCTCCATTTAATCGAATCATCCAGAAGAAAATATCACGGATCAACGAGCCTCAAGAATTTCACGATCAGATTATCCCAAGTTCAACGAATGAATTTAAGTTGTTGGATCAGGCCATTTCCGAAATGATGAAGCGAATACAAAAATCCTTCAATCAAGAACGAATATTTATTTCCCATGCCTCCCACGAACTGAAAACCCCGATTTCAGTTCTCCAGTCTAAATTGGAAGCAATTTTCGGAGATGAAAACCTGACTGAAAAGCAGCACGAAAAACTGCTAGAAATGCAAGATTCGCTTCAAAAGATGAAGAAATCTGTCAATGCACTCCTGCTGCTTTCAAAAGTAAATAATGCACAATACCTCAAAACTGAGGCAGTAGATATTCAGAAGGTATGTACTGATTTGCTTGAAGATTGGACCGATATAGCCGAGAGCAAGGGAGTTCGATTGAAGTCAGCAGCTCTTGAGCCTTTTGTTTTTAATGATTCGAATAGCTCCTTGTGCAGCATGATGATTCAAAATGCCTTAAGCAATGCAGTCAAATATGTAAGCCAAAAGGGTGAAGTGGTGGTCAAGGGAGTTAGAAGTGGAGATAGGTACTTATTGAGTATTGAGAATGAGGGGGAGGGAATTGATGAAAATCTCTTGGCGCAGGTGAAAAATGGCATGGTCTTCTTGAAGGATATTACCCATGAAAAATCAGGATTTGGGCTTCAGATCATGCATAAAATAGCGATATTTCTTGGTGTAGCCATTCAGATAGCAACTGAAAATGGAAAAACAAAAGTCATTTTTTCTTTTCCGAGATAAATTTTTAAAAGATTTTTTAAAAATTAATTTTTTTCATTTTCCCTTCATGTTTGGCTCCCAACTTGGTCTCATTAACCAAATAAAAACACCATGAAAACAAGTAGAATTCTGTTCATCTTTTCGTATCTCCTGTTGTTGGCATCCTGCACAGAAGAGGAAAATTTAGGTTCCATCCAGGCAGTGAGCTTAGATGATGCATTGGCTATTGATCTTGCACAGACCTCAGGTCAATTGGCAAGTGGTACCAGTTTTATGATTTCTGGTAATTCGTTTATGAATGAAAGTTCTGGGGATATTTTAGCGAGAGTTGCAGAAACTGCCGATTCTGGAGTTGGAGCCGCAATGAAAAAGGGTAAAGGTGGTCATAAAGGCATCCTAGATGGGTTAAACCTATTGGCTCCAAACGATGAAATCTTAGCTATAATTGATGCGGAAAGTGCGGGAGATGTTCGTGGTCTTCGAATGTCCCGTTTTGGAGGTGCAGAAATCACCCATTACGACTCTACCGGAAAAATAGTACAGCTCCCTGATTTCAATGCGGTTGATGGGCCACATGGAGGCCACAGTGGCAACCAATTCCCTGAGTTGGATTCTTTATTGAAGTTAATTGTTACCTCTAAAATTGACTTTAAAACAGGGGTGACTATCACACGCCAGGAACAAGAAATCACCAGAGCGGGAGTAATTGTCATTGAGCGAAAGAAGCAAGGAAATGTGCTGACTGAATCCGTAGATTTTCAAAACTATGCGGTCAATGGAATAAAAATCTCTGGTAAAAAGACCACCGTTTCTGAATTCTCCAAGGAGACTGGTAAGGGTAGTGT
>JAXISU010000190.1:0-4472 GCA_034680425.1 Cyclobacterium sp. | reverse complement strand
ATCGGCAACCCAAGCTAGCAGCTACTTCAAAACTTACCGATTCCGGTATTCGTACCAAGTTGGTGTCGGCGCGGTGCACAGCCACGCGCTGCGCAAAGGATCCCCAATGGGTAAATCCAGGCTGATATTGATCGTCGCAGACCTGCTGGTTGCCGCTGTAGCAACTCGGGCAGGTACCACAAGCACACACAAAAGGGACCGTTACACGATCACCAATTTTCCAATTCTTCACCCCTTTGCCTACTTCAAGGATGACTCCTGCAAACTCATGGCCGGGCACATGGGGAAGCTGGATATCGGGGTCATGACCCTTCCAACCGTGCCAGTCACTCCGGCAAATTCCAGATGCCTTCACTTCAAGGAGGATTCCTTGTTCGGGTGTCTCTGGGTCGGGTACCTGGGTGACTTTTGGGGCTTGCCCAAAGGATTCATAGACTAAGGCCTTCATGGATGTGATCTAACAAATCAAATTTAAAGATTGGTCATAAAAAAACCGTGAGGGCTAGCCTCACGGTTGGCTTGAATCGAGTTTGATTATACTTCAAAACCTGCTCTGTAGGTACGTCCAACAAACTGGTTGGCTTCCTCCAGGTTGGTGATGCGCATGTTTTCGCCATCCCAAAGGAGTTTTCTTCGTCCAAAAAACTCTTGCTGTCCTTTGCTGTTGGGTCTTCTGAGCATAAAGCTTCGAATGGCCAAATTGCCCATGAGCACGGTCTCTGTCATAGGGCCAGCATAATCGAAGGAGGAGGTGAGGCCTTGGTGTTCTGTAGAACCAAACCCAGCCTTGCAGGCATCCACCCACTTGCGTTGGTGACCATATTCAGGTTCGGTGCTCTCCAAGCGGTCTGGACCAAATTCCTGAGTTCCATCGTAGAGGTACAACTTCGGCATCAGCGGGGAGCTGTCGTTGATGTTGTGGGTGATGATTCCTTTTTCTCCGATCATCATGACCCCATTGGCGGAATTGGCGCCACCCAGGTCGTGATCTGGAGGGATGATATCTGGGTGTGAAGGGCGAATTCCCCCATCCATCCAGGTCATTTCAAGAGGTACTGCATTTTTAGCCGTTGCGCCGTAATGAAGGGTGATGAAGGAAGATGCAGGGCATCCGTCCGGGTTGTAGTCTGGAGTCCACATTTGAGAATACACCGATCCTACCGAGCATTCTGCATCCAGCGGATAGTGGAGGCCTAGCATACGGAAAGGAATGTCCATCAAGTGGCATCCTACATCGCCCAAGGCTCCTGTACCGTAATCCCACCAACCTCTCCAGTTGAAGGGGTGCAAATTGGGAGTAAATGGAATCTCTGGGGCCGGGCCTAGCCAAAGGTCCCATTCCATATCAGAAGGCTTGCTGCTTGGCTCTGGCTTTGGAAATGCTCCTCCTTGAGGCCATACAGGGCGATTGGTCCAGATTTGTACTTTGGAAACTTTTCCAATTTTATCGGAATCCATCCAGCCTTTGATCATGTCCATCAGCGGGTTGGAGGCTCCTTGGTTACCCATTTGGGTCACCACTTTTTTGTCTCGTGCTAGTTGCGTAAGTAGACGCGCCTCTCGGATGTTGTGGGTCATGGGCTTTTGCACATAGACGTGCTTGCCTCGCTCCATGCAAAACTTGGCTGCAGGACCGTGTACGTGATCGGGGGTAGAGATGGTGACCGCATCGATCTCTTTCATCTCTTCCAGCATCTTGCGGTAATCTGCAAACAGCTTGGCTTTCGGGAAGTTGGCAACTGAATCCTTGGCAGAACCTGAGAAATCTACATCACATAAGGCTACTACTCGCTCTCTACCATTGACAGAGGCATTTAAAATATCGCTTTTCCCTTTTCCACCCGCTCCAATGGCAGCTAGTACCAGCTGATCAGAGGGGGAAGTATAGCCAATACCACCCAATACATGTCGAGGGACAATAAAGAAGGAGGAGGCGATGGCCGCGTTTTTGATAAACTCTCTCCGTGATTGTCCGGAGTTTTGAGGGTCTGATTTTTTCATGGGCTTTTGAAAATTGACAAGGAAATGGATTGAAGCTCGGTTGCAATTCAGATAAATTCAAGGGTAGTCTCCACAAAAAAAAGAGAACACTCGTCGCTGCGCTTCATTCTTTCCCAAGTTGCTTTTGATTTTTGGGAAAGGCAAAGAAAAAGGTAAAAAATTCCTCCTTGGAATCGATCTTGAATCTTTAAAAATTCTTGTTCTTGGAATAATCAGCTAATTGGGCAGGGTTTAGATTGAGAAAAACATTCTTTCGTGTTTTATTCTCACTTAAAGTTTTCGTTCTTTAGGTTCTGAAAAACAAAAAACAATCTTCCTAAAAACCTGTTTTTTGTTTAAGTTAAGTTAGCGTGAGTAAATAGAAACTAACCCTAAAAGATTAATTCCTGTCCATGATCATCGGTGTAGTAAAAGAAACCAAGGAGTATGAAAACCGAGTGGCTCTTAGCCCAGAGGTGGTAAAGCTAGTCCGCAAAAAAGGATTTGAGGTGGTAGTGGAGTCTGGAGCTGGAGAAAAATCATTTTTTTCGAATCAGGACTATGAAGCTGCGGGAGCAAGAATAGGAACTTCTAAAGAAGCCTTGGGTGCGGACTTGATACTTAAAGTTAATTTGCCAACACTCCAAGAAATCGCACAGATGAAAGATGGAGCGGCATCCATTTCCTACATGTATGCCTATCAGCATCCCGATGTGGTGGCGGCATTCAATGCCAAGCGAATTAGCTCCTTCTCTATGGATGCAGTTCCCCGAATTTCTCGTGCTCAAAAGATGGATGCTTTGTCCTCTCAGGCCAACTTGGCTGGTTACAAGGCAGTTTTGCTTGGTGCTAATTATTTAGGAAAAATATTCCCTTTATTGATGACTGCCTCGGGAACGATTACACCTGCACGGGTTTTGATTTTTGGCGCAGGGGTGGCGGGCTTGCAAGCCATTGCCACGGCCAAACGGCTAGGAGCAGTGGTGGAATGTACCGATGTGCGTCCAGAGACCAAGGAACAAGTGGAATCGCTGGGCGGAAGATTTTTGAGCGTTGAAGGTGCCGAAGGGGTAAAAACCGAAGGCGGCTATGCCCGTGAAGTGTCCGCCGAATACTTGGAAAAGCAACAGCAGCTGATTCGTGAGAAAATCAAGGAGGCAGATTTGGTAATTACCACTGCCCTGGTGATGGGTAAAAAATCCCCCATTCTCGTGACTGAGGAGATGGTCAAAAGCATGAAAGCTGGATCTGTGATCGTGGATATGGCCGTGGAATCTGGAGGCAATTGTGCGATTTCTGAGAAAAATACCACGGTAGTGAAGCATGGCGTCACCTTGGTGGGTGAATCTAACCTTCCCTCGCTTTTGCCAGTCAATGCCAGTCAACTTTATGCAACCAATATCAGTACCCTTGCCTTCCATGTGGCAAATGAAACCGGGTTAACTCTTGATCTGGAGGATGAAATTACAAAAGGTGTCCTGATTACCCATGACGGGGAATTGGTGCACGCCTTTACGAAACAACTACTTTCTCAATAAAATCTAATCTATGTCTATTTCAGCGCTTATTGTACTGATCTATGTTCTAGTCTTGGCGAGTTACCTGGGGTTTGAACTGATTTCCAAAGTACCACCAACCTTGCACACGCCCCTGATGTCGGGATCCAATGCCATTTCAGGGATTACCATTGTAGGGGCTTTGATGGCTTGCAACGAAATGGGTTACACCACTCTGAGCAAATGGCTGGGAATGATTGCCTTGGTTTTGGCTACCATCAATGTGGTCGGCGGCTACGCAGTGACCGATCGCATGCTTAAAATGTTTAAGAAGAAATGAACACGGGAATTCAACTCGCCTACTTGGTAGCCTCTGTGCTATTTATTCTAGGTATCAAATATTTGGGCAAAACTAAGGATGCTCGGAAAGGTAATTTTGTCTCCGCCATCGGTATGCTCATTGCCATCGTCGCTACCCTATTAACCTTAAATATTCTTACCCTTCTTGAAATCGGGGTATGTGTGTTGATTGGCTCTGCAATTGGACTTTATTATGCCTACAAGGTGCCGATGACCAAGATTCCAGAGATGGTGGCCCTTTTCAATGGGTTTGGTGGATTGGCTTCCTTTGCCGTGGCCTTGTCTGATTATTACCTCAAAAGCGAAACCAATCTCGCTTCGTTGGATGCGGTGAACTTGACGAGTATTATTTTATCCTTATTGATCGGTGGAGTCACCTTTACCGGTTCCATGGTGGCTTACCTCAAGTTGGATGGTAAAGTGTCCGGGCAGCCCATCACCTTTACGGGACAGCATTTGCTGAATTTACTCTTGCTCATAGCATTTGTGGCGGCTTCCGTGCTGGTATTTTTGGACCCAACCCAAATCACCTACATCGTCATTTTGATTGTAATCTCTTTGCTGCTCGGAATATTGACTGTGATTCCGATTGGTGGGGCAGACATGCCGGTGGTGATTTCCTTGCTCAATTCTTAT
>JAXISU010000189.1:0-4482 GCA_034680425.1 Cyclobacterium sp. | reverse complement strand
TTTTTACTTCTTGCCATTTTATTTGACAGCTTTAGTAAGTTCAGTGACTACAATTGACACAATGGCAACAACAGTTAGTATATAGGTCATAACCAACATACCACCGATTAATTGAGACATGCCAGGAGTCAAATTAAAAGGAGCACCTTCAAACTTTGGCAATACTTCGTTGCCAGAAAGGGCGTAGCAAATAAAGAAAAGAGCTGCTAGGCCTAAAACTCCTAGTCCAGACTTCATCAATCCTTTTGGATCATCCAAGGATTTGATCAAAGGCATTACAATGGACAGGATGGTACCCACTACCGCTAATAGGTAGGTGGCATAAAGCATTATATCGTAAGCATCCATATTTTCTGTGGTTTAAAACTTAATTAATTGAGCAAGTCGATTGACTGGGAAATATTACTTTCCAGTCAATTTGTGCTTAACCAAGATATCAACCAAAGAGATGGAAGCATCTTCCATGTCGTTTACCAAGGAATCAATTTTTGAAACTAGGTAGTTGTAGAACAATTGAAGGATCATCGCAGCGATCAAACCAGCAACTGTGGTCAAAAGTGCAATCTTAATACCACCTGCAACGATAGAAGGAGAGATATCACCTGCTGCTTCGATTGTATCGAATGCGAAGATCATACCAACTACTGTACCGAAGAAGCCCAACATTGGAGCAAGAGCGATGAACAAAGAAACCCAGATAAGTCCTTTCTCCAAACGTCCCATTTCAACAGAACCGTAAGAAACGATAGATTTCTCAACCATGTCAATGCCTTCTGCATAACGCATCAAGCCTTGAGTGAAGATAGAAGCTACTGGACCTTTAGTGTTTCTTGTAATTTCTTTAGCAGCTTCAACACCACCTGAAGCAAGAGCATCTTCCACTTTCAACAACAATTTCTTGGTGTTGGTTGTAGCAAGGTTAAGGGTGATGATACGCTCCAAAGCAATAGCCAAACCGATGATCAAGCAAAGCAATACTGGAGTCATGTACAAGGGATCACCTTCAATGAATTTTTCTTTGATTAGCTGATGGAAGCTTTGCTCCTCAGCGACGATTTCGTCGTCAACTACTGATGGTGACGCAGCAGTCTCTTCTGCTGCAGGTGTTGCTTCTGTGGCAGCTGCAGAATCTGCAGGTGCATCTTGAGCGTTAGCGAAAGCAGGAACGAATAGGATACCTGCAAGCATGAACAAAGCGATGAACTTTCTCATAGTTTTTTTTTTAATTGACTTTGATTAAGGTTAAATGGTTTCCAGATTAAATCGAGTTTTAAAGTTATCATTTTTTAATTTCAAAAAACAAGTAGCTGTTTTAACTTTTTTTAGTGAACAGGTCATTTAAACTAAAATAGAGGCAATTTTTACACGAATGGAAACATTCGAAACGGCTTCCAAACGAAAGAAAATTTTCTTTGACCACTATTTTTAGAAACTGCATTTTTAGTAATCGATTGATTATCAACGGGTATTGGCCATTCAAGAAAAATTTCATGCGAACAAGAGTTTTTTTCTCAAAAAAGTGGATTCGACTTGGATTTTTTTCCATGTCGACCCCGGATGTCTTAACTGCCTTCTTGGTCAAGGAGATACACCAGTGCAGCCATGCCCGCTGCTCCCAATTCCAGCTCCCGCTTATCCACTGCTTCAAAGACATCTGCCTCGGTATGGTGGTAAATAAAGTACTTCTGGGAATCAGGAAGCAAACCGATGAGAAGTGTCCCCTGGTCTCTAAGCGGGCCAATATCTGCCCCTCCACCTGCTTTTTGAAGGTTCCACAACTGGTAGGGACGCAACAACTCCGCCCAGGAAGCTATCTTGGCCCGCTGTGCTTCTGTGCCCGTAGAAGAAAATCCGATAGGCAAAAATCCACCTGAATCGGACTCAATCGCCGCAATGTGCTTTTCTCCTCTTTCCTTAGCCACGCGTGCATATTCCTGACCTCCACGCAAGCCATTCTCCTCATTCATCCACATGACTGCCCGCAAAGTGCGCTTGGGTTTCCATCCCAACTGCTTGTACAAACGCAGTACCTCTATTCCCTGCATGCATCCCGCCCCATCGTCATGTGCGCCTTCTCCCACATCCCAGGAGTCTAGGTGGCCGCCTACTGCGATGATTTCTTCGGGTTTTTCGGTGCCACGTAGTTCACCAATCACATTATAGGAGAGCTTTTCGGTTTTCATCTCCCCATAGGACTCCAAATACACCTGCAAATCGGACTGATCAGCGAGCAGGTCACTGAGTAGCTCCGCATCTTGAGTGCTGATCGCCAAAGCCGGGATGGCAGGCACGTTTAGCGCATAACGCTGGTTGCCTGTATGTGCATAGTCATCGACTCGATTGTTCATCGAACGCACGATGGTACCAATCGCTCCTAATTTGGAGGCTTCTGCAGCACCTGAGCTTCGCTGGCCTACAGCCCCGGAATACGCTTCAAAGGCGTCCACCTTGGTAGGATCCATCGGCCCATTGAAAAAGACGATCTTCCCCTTCACTTGGATACCCAAGCTTTGTAGGGCCACCAAACTTTTGACTTCTACCACTTGTCCAAGCAGACCTTTGGGTCCAGTTCCCTGGGTATTCCCAAGCGCCAAGGAAGTCAGTTCAACAGATCCGTGCTTTTTGGAATTCACGACCCGAACCACATCTTTCCCTCCACGCTCCCAATGGGGCACCATGACCGGCTGCAGATACACGGTATCAAAGCCATAGCTTTCCATCAACTGCTTGGTCCATTCTACTGCAGCAGCGGCACCTGGAGAACCAGAAAGTCGATTTCCTATTTCCTTGCAGAGGTAACGAAGATTTTCATAGGTATGGCCGGAGGAAAGCTCCGTGTCGTAAATTTTCTTTAACTGAGCTTCATGGCCTTGCCCATAGGTAAGCATAGGAAGGAAGAGAAGGATCCAAAGCGTTTTTTTCATCGTGAGATCTATTTTTTCCTTAAGTTAAAAAATGAAGCCCAAAATGAGTCAACTTTTTTACCATTGGAAAATCTACCCTGGTCCGAATCGCTGATTTTTATTTAAAACACTTTTTTGTGAACTTCGTTAAACAAAAGGCCTTCATGCATCAGCTAAAGGCGATCAACCTATTTTCAATCCTTTTAACCAATTCTTATGAAACTAATTACCACACTAGTCTTAGGGCTAAGCACCCTATTTGCAGCAGCTGAGTTTGTAGCTCCTGCCACCGTAAGCAAAACTGAAAGCCAAGTTCGCTGGGAAGCTTCCAAAGTAACTGGCACGCACTGGGGATATGTACCCTTGAAAAATGCCACGTTAGATTACAGCGGCGGAAAAATTAAAGGTGGATCTTTCGATTTGGACATGGTCAACTTGACCGTGGAAGATTTAACAGACGCCAAATCCAAAGGCGGACTTACTGGTCACTTGAAGTCTGACGACTTTTTCTCTGTAGAAAAATTCAATACCTCTACCTTCAAAATTACCGAAGCCAAATCCAGCAATGGAACGGACTACACAATCTCAGGTAACTTGACCATCAAAGGAATTACACAGAAAATTTCTTTTCCTGCCAAGGTAGCCGTAGCTGGCAAAAAAGTGACTGCCACTGGTCAGATCACATTTGACAGAACCAAGTTTGACATCAAATTCCGCTCTGGAAGCTACTTCGAAGACCTTGCAGACAAAATGATTTACGACGAGGTGAAGTTGGATGTGAAATTGGTAGCAGCTATCTAAATTTAGAAAGCACCAAACATGCAAATGCCCCCAATTGCTATTGGGGGCATTTTTTTTTGATTTTTGAAGCACTACTTAGAAGTCCTAAAATCAGAGGTCGTATTTAAAGGTGAGCAACGCATAGCGCGGTTGCACTAAATACGAATAGGTACTCACCACACTTTCACTGAAGCTATCCCTACGAATGGCTCGGGTATCTGCGATATTCCAAACAGACAGTTTGATCTCCCAGGGGCTTTTTGCTCCTTGGTAACCTAAAAAGGCATTCAAGAAATCGAAATCACTTCGAGTACCCACTGCCTGGTTGAGGTAAGCCGAATAGGTATAATCTGCCACCAGCTTTAAGCCCTTCACCAAATCCAAGTCTACTTCTAGTTTGGGGCTGTGTGTGGTGAAGGTATTGTCGATTCTTCCCGACACGTATTGGTTAGCCGTGAAGGAATACCCAATCTTGGCTTCCAAGACTTTGAAGAAGGTGCTGGTCAATTTGGTGTCATAGGTTTGGGAAAACTGCTCGTTCTGAGTGAGCTGATCATCCAAAAACAAATTGGTCTGGAAGGCATTCCAATTTCCTCCGAGCTCAAACTTCATCTTGTTGAAGGATTTGTCCACCCGAAGATCTCCATTCAAGGTCTTGTTGACCGGCTCCACGTTGAGTACTGAAAATAAGCGGTTGATTCCGATGAAGTCGGTGGTTGTCACCAGGTCATTTCGCTTGCGCTGGTAGTTGGCATTTCCAAAGACCATCAAGCCAGAAAACATGTCAAAATGCGTGTAG
>JAXISU010000188.1:0-4488 GCA_034680425.1 Cyclobacterium sp. | reverse complement strand
GGAATCGGGTTCAGGGCTGTTGAAAGTCAGCTGCATCAATTTGCCTAGCTTCCAGGATTCCGATTGGAAGTTATTGGAATCGGTAAAAAGCAGAATTGCCTATTTGGATTTGAGTGGAACCCAGGTGACGGATGCAGTGGTGGAGCAGCTGGCCGCTTTGCCTAACCTCACTGTACTCAAGCTCAACAGCACCGGAATTGCTGGCAATTCCCTGAAAAAACTGGCGCAAACTAAAAATTTAAAGTTGCTCTACCTGAACAAAACCGCCGTCAACCTGAGCCAGCTTCAGGCCCTGAGTTCGAGCAAAAGTCTCCAGAAAGTCTTTGCTTTCGATACCCCCGCCTCACTTGAAATGGCCACGTCCGGGAAGGCGACTTTTCCATTTATCCTCGAGGCAGGCAGCTATTCCCTGCCCAAGTTGGCCACGGACTATATCGTGTATTGAGTTGAATCCCCTATGATGTCAATAGAGGCCTGTAGGTATCGCTACGACCTTTCCACTCCAATGAAAGCCTAGATCTAAACAAAGACCCTAGTCTGGAGGTGAGGGTTACTGAAGGGCAGCTTTTTGAAGTTCACCAAAGTACCTACGCAAACTCGTGGGGCTGATTTTTTTGGCAACGATCTCTCCTTTTCGATTGAGCAGGTAAAAGGTGGGATTGGAAAACGCATCGTAAAAGCTGCGCTGAGGCGCATTTTCCGGGAGTTCCACATGTACGACATTGGTGGTGACCTGGTAGCGGTGGATGAAATCCTTCCATATGGCTGGGGTAACTTCCGGCTCGTTGCACACGGCGAAGCGCCCAATTTTGAGGTTCATCATCTGCGAAATGGCCGTGGCGATGGAGTCCATCTCGGGCACCTCACGCTGGCAGTGATCGCAGGTAGGGGCATAAAACATCAGCAAGGTGTAATCCTGCTCTGCGGCAAACTGGTGTAAGTTCTGCACCTGCCCAGCCGTATCCTTTAGAATTAGATTTTCGGAGAGCTGGTTGGCGCTCAGACGACTCAACTTCTCGACTTCTTCGTTGAATTGGGTTTTTTGCGCAGCGGTGAAACTCTCGCAGGGGTCATTTACCCCATACGTTTTCAAAAACCAGATCGTACCCTCCGTGTTTCGGGCAATATTCCGATTTCGGATGACGCTGTTGAAATAGTCAAAGACAAAAGGGAAGGATTTATAGCTGCAGGTGATTTGGGACATGACCTTTTCCATCCCAACTTGAATCGATTCTGTTTGCAGGGGATAGTAAGACAGGTATTCGACCAAAAGGCTGCGGAAAACAGGGGTGAATAGCAGGCGGGAATCTTGAAAAGGGATGCTAGCGAAGAAGCGATCTCTGGCGACACTGTCTTGCCTGCTGGGTACGGATTCGTCCAAGGCATTTAAGGCCTTGAAATACAGAGAAAGGGTAGAGGTGGCGGGGAGCGTCTTCAAGTGCTTGTTTCGAAAGGCGACGAGCGTATCCGTTTTTGGGGCGAAAAAGGCTGCTTTTTCAGCAAACTTAAATTTTCTGCCTTTGGAAATCTCGGTTTGGTACGCGGAATCGATGTGTGCATAGGACTTTTCTAGTCGCTGGTAGTTTAAAAAAACCTCATTTTTTGGATCAGAGGAATGTGCAGTAGCCAATACATCAGGCCCGGAAAAGGTCAGGGAAAATTGCTCTTTGTTTTCGATGGTGAAGTAGATCCGCTCTTTGTTGGAAGGGAACTGCAGGTAGTAGATGCCTCCTTTGATGGGGGTGGTGGAAGACAGGACCGTTCCTGTAAGCGTGTCTTTGGCCAGGAAATTTTTGTCGTCAAAGAGGGTTCCTCTAAAGTATACGGGTTCCTTGGAAGGGGAAAGCGTGATTTTGTATTGTGCTTGCGCAAAAAGGGGAACAAATAGGAGGAAGGCAAAGATTCGTTTCATCGGGACAAAGATATTTTGTTTGGCTCAATTTCTCCTAAAGTCGGTTCTGCTTGTGCTTAAAATAGGATTTAGAACTTTGAGAAAGGGCTGTTAACGCATTAATAAAATACCCTTAGGATGGAGATAAAGATTAATTAGGTAGTTTTTATATATATAATCCATAAGTGGCATTTGGGATTGTCCTAGTTCGTCTTAAGTTTGATGAAAAGTGAAAAAGAAGTGTTAACCCTCGTCGAGCTGTTCTATAATTTTGTCATCTCCACTCTGGTGGGGCTGTTTGGTTTGCACCTACTGACGAAAAAGGGTTTGTTGGCGTCAAAGTTCTTGGGGCTATGTTTTTTAGTCTTCTGCATCAGGATAGTGATGGCCTATTTTGTCACCGGAGGGCGAGTAATTGAATACCCGCATGCGTTTATGCTGGTATCGCCTATTCATTTTATAGCAGGGCCTGTTGGGGTTTTATTTGTCTATTTTATGCTGTACCCCAAACGCAAGTTTCGGGTTTGGCAAGGGCTGTTATTTATCCCTTTTGTGCTGCATACCCTGGAGTTGTTGCCTTTCTACTTTGGTCCAGTAGAGGATAAAATCAATCAGATTAACCTTATGCTGAAGTACAAGTCCCTGGTTGATTTTCCAGGGACGGTGACGTTTTTTAGCCCTAGGGTTTTATCCATTATAAAGGTGACCCTGTCTACAAGCTATGCCTTGGCTTCTTTTGCATTGGTCATGTACTATATCCAGAAAAACAGGGTTTTAGTTAAGGTCAACCGCTTTTTAGTCAACTGGTTGCTATGCTATACCACTTTAGGATTGCTATCGGCTGTGTTTGTGATTGCCTATGTACTGGAAATTATTGGGTTCAATAACTTGCAATTCTCCTATGCAGATTTGCTGATGCACTTGGCTGCTTTTGTAAATATTGTCGTTGTACTTATGCGGCCTGCCTTACTAGATGGAGTCACCTTTCAAAGCCTTGTAAGCCGATTGCATCAGGAGGATCGGCAAGCGGCACCGGATGAGGATGCAGAGAAATTGCTGAAATATGAACAATACGCGGCGCAATTGGAGAAGTATTTTGCCACAGCCAGACCTTTTCTGACGGAGGATGTGAGTTTAGAGGAAACTGCCAAAAAGATTGGGATCCCAGCGCGGGATTTGTCGCGTACGGTACACTACATGTACCACTTAAGCTATCCAGATTTTGTCAATTCCTGGCGCATCGATTACATCCTGGAACAGCGAAAGGGGGATGAGTTGTGGAAAACTTTTTCTCAAGACGTATTGGCTGAGCAATCCGGCTTTGGTTCCCGGCAAGGGCTGCACAATGCCGTCAATCGGCTGCATGGAACGACTCCGGCCACTTTTTTCGCTCAAAAGGACGCAGAATAAATTTTGTCCAAAAATTGCGTTTCACTTAATTCGTTACAAAAACGCTTGTCCAATTTTTGTTCATTTGGCAGGAATTCATGTTTTATAAATGTTAAACTTAGGATCTGTCTATCTATTTTCTTTAGTGAGCTCACTGTGCTTGCTATTTGGCTTGAATTTCTTGCTGAGGAAGGGAGACTTAGTAGTTGCAAAAATCTTGGCCATCCAATTTTTGGTGATGGCCTATGTATGTGTCGCGGCCTATTATATAATGCCTGAAAATATTGTAGAGACCCCCTATTTTTTTCGAACCTTAGCACCCATCTATTACATTTTACCTCCCTTGAATTTTTTGTTTCTGTGGTATTTGCTTCACCCTAGAGCAAAGTTCAACTGGAAGCATTTACTCTTCTTTATTCCCTTTTTACTGCAGACTATTGAGAATTTGCCATTCTATTTTAGTTCTAGAGCAGTCAAATTGGAAGAGGTAAAGTGGATGTTGGCTCAGGGAGATTTCTTTGCCTACAGTCCTGAATTTATGTGGTTTGATCCGATCATTCACATCTATGCGAAGGTGGGGCTGTATGCAGTTTTTTACATTGCAATGCTCTACTATTACCTACGCTTTAGACGTGAGGCGCAAAATCAAATTCTATTTCAAAATCTGGGATTCCATTTCTGGATTATTGGCATTCTCGTATTTCGCTTTTGCACCCTTTTTTACATTTGGTATAACTTTATTTTCATCGATTACGGCAAAGTGTCCTTTATCACGACCGATTACCTGCTGATTGCAGAGTTTGTTTTTCATCTCGTTTACCTCGCGCTCAATCCTAAATTTTTGGATGTGAAAATATTGACCGAAAACCTTCGAGGACCAGAAAAGCAGGAGGCGGTATTGACCAATGAGGAAGAGGTGCGGATGAATGCCTTGGCGGAAAAGGTGGAAGCCTATTTTCGCAGCAAAGAAGTGTTTTTGAACTCCAAACTGACGGCTGAACTGTTGGGTGCGCTGACTGGAATTCCCCACCGGCAAATCAGTCAAGCAATCAAATACAAGTTTGGGCTTTCCTTCCGAGATTACTTAAATCAGTACCGCATGGATTATGTGGATAAGTTGCTAAATGATCCTGCATTTTTAACAAATTCATCCATCGAGGTGATCGCAGAAGCAGCTGGATTCGGCTCTCGGCAGAGTTTTTACACCG
>JAXISU010000187.1:0-4498 GCA_034680425.1 Cyclobacterium sp. | reverse complement strand
TGAGAAAATGCTAGCGACTTACCAAGACCCAGGGGATTGGTTGTCCGAAGAAATGGATCGTTTTGAAAGTGATGTATTCCTTGGTCGGAGAAAACGATTTTCCGTAGAGTCCCTCTACTTTGCAAAAGCCAAGGCTCGATCTTGCAAAAAAGTACTGCATTTGACCCAAACTGTCCTTCTTCACTTGGATGTACACCCGACGAATGAAGGACAACTTCAAGATTTAAAAGAAACCACAGCTAGTTTAATTCTTCAATTTGAAGATTTCCTAGATGAGGCCAACTCCCTGTTAAACATCTACTTATCTAGCACTTCCCAAAAAACAAATGAAGTGATGAAGCTGCTGACCATATTTTCAGCCTTCTTCCTTCCCCTTACTTTTTTGGTGGGTGTATATGGGATGAATTTCAAGTTTATGCCAGAGCTGAACTGGGAATATGGATATTACTTCACCTGGGCAGCCATGTTTGGGATTTCCTTATTGATTTTTATCTGGTTTAAGCGACGAAAAATCATTTGATATCCATAAAAAAAACCTCCGAAAGGAGGTTTTTATTTTTTATCTGTAAGTAAAAACTTAATTGACCAAGCGTCTTAGGTAAGCACCGTAGCCGCTTTTCCCTAGTTTCGCTGCTGCTTCCAGCAACTTTTCCTTGCCAATAAATCCATTGCGGTAGGCAATCTCCTCGATACAGCCGATTTTCAGTCCTTGACGTTCTTCAATTACTTCTACAAATTGGGCCGCTTGAAGCAAGGACTGGTGCGTACCTGTATCCAACCAAGCCGTGCCCCTGTTGAGGATTGCTACTTGAAGTTGGCCTTTCTTAAGGTATTCATTGTTTATATCAGTAATCTCCAATTCCCCTCGCACGCTGGGTTTGATATTTTTGGCGATTTCAACCACCTGATTGTCGTAGAAATACAAGCCAGGTACAGCATAATTTGATTTGGGTTGAGCAGGCTTTTCCTCAATGGAGATGGCTTTTTGATTGGCATCAAACTCCACTACCCCATAGCGCTCGGGATCATTGACATGGTAAGCAAACACCACCCCTCCTTCTGGATTGGTGTTTTCCTGCAAGGTTTTGTGCAAGCCTGAACCATAAAAGATATTATCCCCAAGTACCAAGGCTACTTTATCTTTTCCGATAAATTCTTCACCAATGATAAAAGCCTGTGCTAACCCGTCTGGGCTGGGCTGCACGGCGTAAGTAATTTGACAACCCACATGCGACCCATCTCCCAACAACTTTTGAAAAGCTGCAGAATCTTCTGGAGTGGTAATAATTAGAATTTCCTGAATACCCGCCATCATCAAAACCGATAAAGGGTAGTAAATCATGGGTTTGTCGTAGACCGGCATGAGTTGCTTACTCACTGCAATGGTAAGGGGATACAAACGTGTTCCAGAGCCCCCTGCTAAAATGATTCCTTTCATAGAAAAATAGTAAGTCAAAGGTCAAAGGTACTACCCCGAAAAGATTAAAAAAAGAATATTTTATGAAGTAAGGATTCGATTCTAGTGTAGTAGAAAAGATGACTCAAAAAGGAATAGAATCGAGGATAAAGGATATTTTTGATTTCTAATCCTGCATCCCATGAAAATCAAAAACTTTTGCGTTCTAGTTTTTACATGTCTACTAGCCTACGGTTGCAGCCAGCAGGAAGTAAAATTTATGCCAAACAACTTAGAGCAATATCGCCCTGCCTACCATTTCTCCCCTGCCAAAGGATGGATGAATGATCCCAATGGACTGGTTTATGTAGATGGAGAATACCATTTATTTTTCCAGCATTACCCAGATAGCACGGTTTGGGGACCTATGCATTGGGGACATGCAGTATCCAAGGACTTAATTCACTGGGAGGAATTGCCCATTGCCTTGTTTCCCGATAGTTTGGGTTACATCTTTTCAGGCAGTGCCGTCTACGATGCTGCGAATACCTCGGGACTGGGAAGCACAGCAACACCCCCATTGGTGGCACTATTTACCTACCACGACATCAAAGGAGAAAGAGCGGGTACGATAGATTTTCAAACGCAGGGGCTCGCCTTTTCCCTAGATAAAGGGCAGACTTGGCAAAAGTATGAGGGGAATCCCGTGCTTAAGAATCCAGGAATTCGGGATTTCCGAGATCCAAAAATCACCCAAGTCACTCAAGCAGATGGAAAATCAACTTGGGTGATGACGCTAGCCGCTCAAGATCGTGTGCACTTTTATGAGTCATCCAACCTGAAAGACTGGACTTTCTTGGGTGAATTTGGACAGGGTGTAGGGGCCCATGGAGGCGTATGGGAATGTCCAGAGCTGCTATCCATGAATGCCCCTGACGGCAGTCAAAAATGGGTGTTATTAGTCAGTATGAATCCAGGAGGGCCTCAAAAAGGTTCTGCCACTCAATACTTCATCGGGGACTTCAAGCAGGGTGTATTTACTCCAGACGATACAATGATCCGCTGGTTGGATTATGGACCTGACAATTATGCTGGGGTTACCTGGGCCAACCTCCCCAAAGACCAAAACCGAACCCTCTGGATCGGTTGGATGAGCAACTGGGACTATGCACAGGTGGTTCCCACGAAGACTTGGCGATCTGCAACTACTTTGCCACGAGAACTCAATCTTTTTGATGTAGATGGGACACTTTTGCTCCAATCTGCACCAGCAAAAGAGCTGGGAGGGTTGAAAGGCACTTCGTACAGCGTATCGGGAAAAGAATCCTTACTACCGAGTGCTGCGGTTGAGATTCGGGCGGAAGTAAGTGAAGACGATATTTTCTCCTTGCTTCTCTCCAATGAATTGGGAGAAGAGGTGGTGATAAACAAAGAAATGGGCTTGGTGACCGTAGATCGAAGAAAAGCTGGCAATTCCAACTTCAATCGAGATTTTGCAGCAGCACATTCTGCACCCATGTCTTGGAAAGCAGAATCGTTACGCATCTTCTTAGATGCTTCTTCGATTGAATTATTTGTAAATGATGGGGAACTGGTCTTGACCTCCCTCCTTTTCCCTACCTCACCCTGGAAAAAAGTAACAGTCATCCAAGGACTTGATGAGGTGGAAATTTTGGATTTGCAAGAATCGCCGAACCCATCCTTGGAAAAAAAGGGGAATAACTGATGAATTTCTAGTACCACTATTTAAAGGCTTATATTCAAAAATCGAATAGCGAACCCTTACTATTAAATTCAACTCTTCCAGTTAGTTACAAAATTTAAAAAATCGAACCTCTCGAAAAATTAGCTCTAGAAAAGAGTGAATTTTTTGGGGTGCAACTGGAATTTTAGTTGTTTGTTCTGAAAAAAAAGTGGTATTCTTGGAATATAAACGGAATGTAAGGATCGAAGCTTAGAAACTCGAAAATCACCTGTTTGTAAAAGATAAAAATCAACTTGAAAATCTAAAAGTTTAGATTTTCGCTATTTAACGACGTTATTTATGAAAAAAGACGCTTGGGGCTCGCGTGTTGGGCTCATTTTGGCCATGGCAGGAAATGCTGTAGGTCTTGGAAACTTCCTCAGGTTTCCAGTTCAGGCAGTTCAAAATGGTGGGGGAGCCTTTATCCTACCCTACATCATCTGCTTCCTATTGATGGGTATTCCGTTGCTATTTACGGAATGGAGTATGGGTAGATTTGGCGGTAAATTGGGCAACCACAGTACCCCTTACATCCTTGACTCTATGAGTAAGAAATGGTACTGGAAGTACATTGGGGTGTTCGGTATTTTTACCAACATCGCCGTAGTTGCCTACTACACCTACATTGAATCCTGGACCTTTGTGTACGTGGTGCACAGTGTCATCGGAACCTTCACAGGAATGAGTAAGGAGGCAGTAAGTTTGTTTTTTGATCAGTATGTACAGCTTTCTGGTTCGGATTTCGGAATTCCCCTATTCCCTGTTATTGCCTATATTTTAGTCTTAGGCGTCAATGTATGGATCCTTTCTACAGGCCTTGGAGGAATTGAAAAGGTGGCAAAGGTCGGCATGCCGTTGCTCATTCTATTTGGTATCATTTTGGCCGTTCGTGGATGGACCATGGGCAGTTCCTTTGCCTCAGAAGAATTCCCTGATGCGAATGCATGGGATGGAATCAACTTCTTGTGGACCCCTCAATACAGCTCCCTAGCAGACCCTAAAGTTTGGCTAGCTGCTGCTGGACAAATCTTCTTCACCCTGTCTGTCGGAATGGGTTCCATTCAATGTTATGCCTCTTATCTCAAGGAAAACGAAGACATCGCGCTCAACTCCGTTACTGCCGGTTTCACCAACGAATTTGTAGAAGTAATCCTAGGAAGTGCAATCGTAATTCCAATCGCTGCTGGATTTTTAGGACTGGATTGGGTATTGGAAAATGCTGGATTTGGCATGGCATTTCAGACGATGCCCTACTTATTTCAACAGTGGGGACCATTGATTAGTGCATTTGCAGGCGTCTGTTGGTTTGGGCTATTGTTCTTTGCAGGTATTACTTCTTCCCTAGCCATGGGTACTCC
>JAXISU010000186.1:0-4501 GCA_034680425.1 Cyclobacterium sp. | reverse complement strand
CCCCAAGAGAGCTGTCAAAAGACACTATTCTTTTGTCCTAGATCATAGTGGTTCCATGGGTGATTATCGGGCGAGCGAATTGCAGCAGAGTGTGTTTAATGCCATTAATGCCAATTCTCGTCGTGATCCTGAGAGTATGACCACATATACGATTCAGAAGTTTGACGGTGAGGGCAATATCAAACATCTGGTAACTTCGACCGAGGTAGATCGCATTGGAAAAGAACTAGTTCCTCCCATTGGTTTGTTGGGATTTGGTAATTCTACGGCCATTAAAGACGCCTTGTATGAGGCGGTGGTTACCCTTTCCAAAGACAGTATTTCGGATTCCAAGATTATCATTCTCTTTACGGATGGCTACACCAATACCGATCAAAACCCGCTCGCCTTAAGTGATGTGATTCGGATGGCGATAGACCACAACATCAACATTGTGCCGGTAGGTTTTGGTAGCTACATCGATGTGCCCTATTTGGAAAGTATCGCTTATTATGCAGGAGGAGATTTTTATCAAGTTTTTCACGAAGATGAGTTTAACCAACTTTTTGACAACATTCTGGTAGATATTGGACTCAACTATGAGCTGGAATTTTCTCCCTGCATGTTTGGGGATCAGATAGAAATCGAACTTAGCCTTCAAGGCTTGGAGAAGCCACTTACGGCAAGCACCTTTTTTTCCACGCCTCCAAAGGAGGGGTATTCCATTGATTTGAACATCTTATTTCCTGAGGCAGGTGCTCAGATTGATCAGGCTTCGGACTTGGAAGAGCTGGAGCAATTGTTGCTTTTAATGCGAGCCAAAACTGACCTTCGGATTTTAGTGGAAGGGCATACAGACAAGGTGGGCGCAGAAAAATACAACTTAGATCTTTCCTTGCGCCGAGCCAATGCAGTGAAGGAGTACTTGGTGAAAAAAGGAATTGATACAGGTCGAATCGAGACCAAGGGCTATGGCTGGTCAAGTCCTGCCTATCCTTACCAGGGTACCGAAAAAGAAAATCCACTGAACAGGCGCATTGAAGTAAAAATCGCAAACTAGGTTGAACATGCTACCCAAGGGGGCCTTGTTTCCAATGGACTGTCTTGGGTAGTTGATTTTTAAACAAAGGGATTAGTCTATTTTGAATCCATAATCCCCATCTTCTTCAATGAATAGGGTTAGGATGGAAGCCTTGCAGAGGTCGATGCCTTTTAAGATGACCCAAGTGCTCTCGTTATCGTCTTCAGTCATCTTGAGGTCCCATTTACAACTTGAATTTGGAAGAAGCTTTACTTTAATTTCGACTTCGGCTTCATCTAACATCACAGACTGTTTTAGGATATTTCCTTCCCACACTTCGGTATCAGTTGCTGTTAAATAAACCCCATAGAAAGGAAGGCCAGTTTTATTGACAAGCTTAAACTCAAGTACGGATTGGGCAGAGCTCCAGGTAGTGCTCGCTAGAATCAAAAGAACAAGAAGAACGAGTTGTTTTTTCACAGACAATGGAAGTAGGTAAGGCATAACTAATCTTCTCGATACAGAAATTAAGTTGAATTAGAAATTGACAGTGAGGTAGAAAGTCAAAATTCAGCTCTATTTTCCCGTAATTTCCCTTTCCTTTTTTGAAAAACTAGACGGGATATAGCCTCTAAGTTTAATGCAGTAGCTCTCCTTAAGTTTTGGATAGTGTCATCCAAAAAATAAGGTAGATCACAATCGTAGCGCCACTGCTAATCCCGAAGGTTAGTCCTCCGACACCAAAGAAGAATACGAGAAAAAGGCCTCGCAATAATCCGGAGGAAGTTCCTAGAGCACGGGCGATACCGCCCAGTACGCCACCAAGCCATTTGTCATTTGCGTTTCTAGTCATTGTCTTTTGTTTTTTGAATTATCCATTAGAACTAAACTTACAAGATGAAATACAAAATTCATAATTTGGTTAACCTACTTTTTTCAACATGAATCGAGTGAATCTATCTTTAATATTTATTAATTTTCTTTCAAAAATTAATTCAAAAACTAGTGGATAATATTAATCTAAAAAAGCATCTCGGCAGCTATGCAATCGAATTTATACTTCTTTTCTCAGCTGTTACCCTTGGCTTTTTTGCAGAGAATTACCGGGAGGGGCTTGTAGAGCGAAAAACAGAAAAAATGTATCTCCAATCCTTGATCAAAGATTTGGGACAGGATACCCTCAAGATAGATTATAGCATTCGTTCTAAAGAGATCAAAGATCGGTATTTTGATACCTTGTATACGATCTTGTATCAAAGCCCTCGTCCCTGGCCTACTCGAAAATTGTACTACATCTCTCGCTACCTCCTGATTCGCGAGCCTTTTTATGGGACGATGGGTACCATTCACCAACTTGAAAATGCTGGCGGCTTTAAATTGATCCAAAATGAGAATTTGGTTGATAAAATTAATGCCTATTCCGCAGCGAAGGAAAAATTAAATCAAATTCAATTGGTTCGAGACCAAAACACACTTCCTTTCAAGGAAGCCATTGGGAGCGTATTCTATGGGAAGGAATTGGCTTTTTTGTTTGATCCAATCAAATTTAAAGGTAGACCCTATTCCATGGGAGAACCTACCTATGATCCTCCTTTGAAAGGAAATGAGGAGGATTTGGATCTGTTTTTTTATTGGGCTTCCAACGAAATTTTTATGGAACGAAACTCAAAGCAACTCCTTCACAATCTTCGATCCTCCGCTAAAGAATTGATCCATGAACTTGAAAAAGAACAGATGCATGATTAAGTCAAATTGGAGCCAAACCCTTTTTTTCAACTTTCTACTAGGGTCTATCCCTCTTTTATTTTTAGGGTTTGGATGTAATTCCCTAAAAGTTGGAGAGAGTTGGAAAATGCTTCCAGAAAATCAAACTACTGGGTTCACACTATTATGGGAGCTGCCAGAATCAGATCTAAAAAAAATGCTTCCCCAAGACCAGCGGCCAAGAATTCGAAATGGGAAAGGGGTGGTGATGCTTTTTTTAGCAAGCACAACGCAGTATACCCTGGGTGACAAATCCAATGGACCGCTCGCCATAGCTCATCTTCTTATTCCTTTGGAAAAGCATCTCGGCACACCGCGCACCGTTGTTTCTAGAAAACAAGCGCTTTATGATGGCCTTGCACAACTCGATTTTCCTGTTCAAGATGGGGAGGTGGCCTTGACTCTTATTCCAGTCGAAGATTCTGTTCAGGTTGAAGGCAGCATTCAATTTCCGAGAGGTAAGCTATCTTTTTCTGGAAAGGCAGGTTCACAAAAAGGAAACTTGGTGGATTTGCCCCATACTACACTCGTAGGCAAGCATTTGGATCGAAATTTCCTAAGTGGACCAGAAAGCTACCGCCCGCTCGACATGTCAAAAATTAAAGTTAATTCGGAGGGAGAGAATTGGATGTCAACTTTCGGATTGACCAGTCCTCCAGATCGAATTTGGGTAAATGTAGATTTCCTTGTAGATTTTGCTTACCAACAAAAAGTGCCGATTTCCAACTGATTGCGCGTTTATGGAGGAGGTATTTTCTGATAAATTGTCCTTCATTTTCCTATAGTAAATGACCTTTATTCTTTGTGTTATGAAAAAACAACTCTTTTTCCTCCTCCTAATCTTTTCACCCAGTTTCCTATTTGCGCAGCAGGTAGCCAAGCAGTCAAAGGTAAATGCAGCCACCCTTGATGCCTTCGAAGCAGAGGTGAAAAAAGAGATCCAAGAGCAGAAAATGGCCGGTGCTGCTTACTTGATTTACCATCAAGGAAAAGTGCAACGCATGAAGTCTTTTGGGGAAGCAGATAAGGCCTCCCACAAACCCATGGAAACCAATTCCCTGTTTCGTTTGGCCTCCATGACCAAACCCATTGCTACGTTAGCCCTGCTCTTGTTGCAGGAAGATGGCCTACTAAATATGAACGATAGGTTGGATACCTACCTGCCGGACTTTGCAAACCCTCAAGTTCTCATCAAGCAAGATACTTTGTTGGGAGTTCCGATTTTGCAAACAGAGGCGGCCAAAAATCC
The DNA here is from genome assembly GCA_034680425.1 of Cyclobacterium sp. Taxonomy (GTDB): domain Bacteria; phylum Bacteroidota; class Bacteroidia; order Cytophagales; family Cyclobacteriaceae; genus Algoriphagus. The sequence goes on along the minus strand of JAXISU010000186.1, from coordinate 488 downwards.
AATTTTACTCAGGCATCTGCTCACCCATACGGCAGGCTTTGCTAGTCAATATGGAGGCACCTTGGGAGGTCTATATGAAGCTACTTATACCAATCCCTATGCACATGATATCGCTCATTTTTCCGAGCAATTGGCCAAACTACCTCTGAGTCACGAACCTGGAGAAGGCTGGATCTATGGTCCATCCATCAATGTGGTGGGACGTGTGGTGGAGGTGGTTTCAGGGATTCCATTCCAGGATTTTGTGCAGCAACGGATCCTAGACCCGCTGGGTATGAAGTCCACCAAGTTTTTTTTGAAAGAAGAAGATGCAGGCCGACTGACCTCACTTTACGCGCCTGATGGAAAGGATGGACTCCGTCTAGTGGATCCAGGAAATGAATCCAGCATTAAAATAACCGGTTCCAAAGTATATTTTAGTGGTTCAGGAGGCTTGATATCCTCCTTGGAGGATTACCTTACTTTTTGTGTCATGATCCTGAATGATG
>JAXISU010000185.1:0-4501 GCA_034680425.1 Cyclobacterium sp. | reverse complement strand
TCCATTGGAGGTGTACTTGACATCACCCAATTCAATGAAATTGGAATCCTCAATGTATTTGCCCACTAGCTCCAATAAATCTTTTCTCCCTACATCCCGCTTGGAATCAGCTAAGATTAAAAATGCCTCATACACTTCACGTAATTCCTCTCCTTCGAGTTCAACTCCCAAGGCATCCAGGTGATGCTTGAGTGCAGCTCTGCCTGATCGTGCGGTGAGCACAATGGTGGACTCGGAAACACCCACTTCCTTGGGGTCGATGATTTCGTAATTTTCGCGATGCTTCAAAACCCCATCCTGATGGATTCCTGAGGAGTGCGCAAATGCATTTCTTCCCACAATGGCCTTGTTGGGCTGCACCGGCATGTTCATCAATTTGGATACCAGTCGGCTGGTGTGGTAGATTTTTGGAGTGACAATATCCGTGTAAACCGGAATGGATTGGTGACACTTGATGGCCATCACTACCTCTTCCATGGAGGTGTTGCCGGCACGTTCTCCGATTCCATTGATGGTCACCTCGACTTGTCTGGCACCTTGCTGCACGCCGGCCACGGTATTGGCGGTTGCCATGCCTAGGTCGTTGTGACAATGGGTTGCGATGATGGCCTGATCAATATTGGGTACCCGATTTTTTAGGCTAGAAATGATGGCACCGTATTGTTCTGGCAAGCAATACCCCGTGGTATCGGGAATATTTACCACTGTAGCTCCTGCCTTGATTACTTCTTCGATGATTTTGCATAGAAAATCTGCTTCAGCGCGACCTGCATCTTCTGCATAAAACTCCACATCTTCCACGAATCGCTTGGCAAACTTAACCGCCGCTACCCCACGACGAATGATGTCTTCGGGAGTGGAGCGGAGCTTGTACTGAATGTGGTAGGGTGAAACGCCGATACCCGTGTGAATACGCCCTTTTTTGGCGTATTGAAGTGCTGCACCCGCTACCTCAATGTCCTTTTCTACAGCACGCGAAAGCGCACAGATAATTGGATTAGTAACAGCTTTCGATATTTCAATGACTGAATTAAAATCACCAGGGCTAGAAATCGGAAATCCGGCCTCAATGATGTCTACCCCAAGTTCTTCCAGCGCCTTAGCAACAATGATTTTTTCTTGGGTATTGAGTTGACATCCAGGCACTTGTTCTCCATCTCGAAGCGTGGTATCGAATATCCATAGCTTTTCACTCATGAGCTTTTGGGTTTGGGTAAATTAATTATTTTCTGGTCTCAACTTACGCACGACGGCGCCCGCCTGCCACATTTCAGATTCACGAAGTTGAGCAAGTTCAGCTTCTAACTTTTCTCTATAATCCGCCTTGGAGTTGGAGTCAATGGATTTTTGCGCTTCTGTTCCAGATTTTACAGACTGATACAATGCTTCAAATACCGGCTTGGTCGCGTCACGGAATGGCTTCCACCAGTCCAAAGCACCGCGCTGTGCAGTAGTAGAGCAGTTGGCATACATCCAATCCATTCCATTTTCTGCCACTAGGGGCATCAAAGACTGGGTCAATTCTTCGACTGTCTCGTTGAATGCTTCAGAAGGAGTATGTCCATTGGCTCTAAGCACCTCGTACTGAGCTGCGAAAATTCCTTGGATGGCTCCCATCAAGGTACCACGCTCTCCAGTCAAATCAGAAGTTACCTCACGGTAGAAGTCTGTTTCAAAAAGGTAGCCAGAACCGACACCGATACCTAAAGCCACTACGCGGTCTTTCGCTTTTCCTGTTCCATCTTGGTAAATGGCGTAGGAAGAATTAAGTCCTCTGCCTTCCACAAACATTCTTCTCAAGGAAGTACCGGAACCTTTAGGAGCAACCAAGATCACATCCACATCTGCTGGAGGAATGATTCCTGTTTTTTCCTTGTAAGTAATTCCAAATCCATGGGAAAAATAAAGGGCTTTCCCTGGGGTCAAGTGTTTTTTCAACGTAGGCCACAAGGCGATTTGCCCTGCATCTGAAAGCAAAAATTGGAGGATAGTTCCACGAGAGCAAGCTTCCTCAATTTCAAAAAGAGTTTCTCCTGGTACCCATCCATCGGCGATGGCCTTGTCCCAGGTCTTGGAGCCGCTTCGCTGACCCACAATTACGTTGAAGCCGTTGTCACGAAGGTTGAGCGCTTGGCCTGGGCCTTGCACCCCGTATCCAATCACTGCGATGACTTCATTTTTTAGGACCTCTCTAGCTTTTTCTAAGGGGAACTCTTCTCGGGTTACTACGTTTTCTTCAACGTTTCCAAATTTCAATTTCATAGTAGAAAATTTTAAGAATAGATTTTTAGGTTGAGTTTAGTTGACAAATGAGTCTATGGTGAGCATGCGCTTGGCGACAGCCACCCTTCCGGATCGCGCAAATTCGAGTATGCCATAGTCTTTCAATAGTTCTAGCAGCTCTCGCGTCTTTTCCTTGTGTCCGGTCAATTCCAGCACGACAAAGTCTGGTTCTGCTGCAATGATTTTGGCATGGTGATCACGGATAATTTTTTCCAAGCCCCCATCTAGACGTGATACTGGAATTTTATACAAGGCCAACTCTTGGTAGACCACACCCGAATCCTCGTGGTGGAAGGCCTTAATCACATCGATGATCTTTTCGATTTGGTTGACGAGCTGGATGACAGTCTCCTCAGTGACCGTCACTTCAATGGTGATGCGGTGCACTCCTGGGATCCGGCTTTCAGAGGCCGTAAGCGCATCGATATTGATTCCCCTTCGGGTAAAAATGATGGTGATTCGGTTGAGAATCCCAATGAAATTTTCGGTGATGACAAAGATGGTATAGCGTTTCATAGGCGAGAGATTAATGGAGTCGAACTTCTTCTACGGAGCATCCCGTGGCAATCATGGGGAATACATTGTCCTCTTTTTCAACCACCACTTCTAGGAAAAACGGACCATCATGAATCAGCATGTCTTCGATTGCTTCTTGGAGACTAGAACGTTCATCGACTTTCTGAGCTTTGATTCCGTACGCATCAGCAAGCTTGATAAAATCTGGATTATCTAGTTCGGTAAAAGAGTAGCGCTTGTCAAAAAACATCTGCTGCCATTGGCGCACCATACCGAGGTAATTGTTATTCAGCAAGACAATTTTGACAGGAGCCTTGGTCTGCATGATGGTACCCAGCTCTTGGATAGTCATCTGAATTCCTCCATCGCCCACCACGCAAATCACTTGTCGCGAATAGTCGTGTAGCTGAGCGCCAAGCGCCGCTGGAAGGGCAAATCCCATGGTTCCCAATCCACCTGAAGTTACCTGAGTTCGCGTTTTCTTGTAATTGAAATACCGCCAGGCAATCATCTGGTGCTGCCCCACATCGGTCACCAATACGGCATCGTCTGCCTTGTACTGGTTGATTTGGTGGATGACCTCACCCATGGTTAAACCTGCTTTGGTTGGGGTCAGGTCGTGTTGCACGACAGCTTCCTTTTCCTGCTGTTCCAAGGCTCGGAATTTGGCCATCCAGGCCTCGTGTTTTTTGCCCGTAATCGCTTCGGTCAATGTGGCTAAGCTTTCCTTGCAATCTCCAAGGACTGCGACATCCGCTTTCACATTTTTGTTGATTTCGGAAGGGTCCAATTCCAAGTGGATCACTTTGGCTTGCTTGGCATAGCGGGATAAATCTCCCGTCACTCGGTCATCAAAGCGCATGCCGACGGCAATCAACACATCGCACTGGTTAGTGAGTAGATTCGGGGCATAATTGCCATGCATTCCCAATTTCCCTACATAGTTGGGATGCTCCTGGGAAAGGGCACCAGAACCCAAAAGGGTAGATGCGGCAGGGATTCCAGATTTGTCTAAGAAGAACTTCAGCTCCGCCTCCGCTTTTCCCAAAATCACTCCTTGACCAAACAGCAAATAAGGTCGGCTTGCACCATTGATTAGCGCTGCAGCTTCTTGTATGGCTGGAAGGTCTACTGGGTGATGGATTTTATAGGATCTAAACTCTTGGCAAGGGCTGTAATTGAACTCTTCTAGTTCCACTTGCGCATTTTTGGTAATGTCGATCAGCACAGCACCCGGTCTTCCGGAACGTGCGATAAAAAATGCTTTAGCAATGGCAGGCGCAATATCTTTTGCATGCCTTACTTGGATATTCCACTTGGTGGCAGGCATAGAAATACCCATCACATCCGTTTCTTGAAACGCATCCGTTCCTAAGAGATGTGCGGCTACCTGACCCGTGATGCAAACCAAAGGGGTACTGTCGATCTGGGCATCCGCCAAACCAGTAATCAGGTTAGTGGCCCCTGGACCTGAAGTCGCAAGACAAACTCCTACCTTACCCGAAATGCGCGCATAGCCTTGTGCGGCATGGATGGCACCTTGTTCGTGGCGGGTAAGTACATGTTTGATTTGGTCGTGGTAATCGTATAGAGCATCATACACCGGCATGATAGCACCCCCGGGATAGCCGAAAATTATTTCGGCTTGCTCGGCGATTAGCGAACGAACTACAATGTCAGCACCTCTCATTTTTGTTTCCAT
>JAXISU010000184.1:0-4510 GCA_034680425.1 Cyclobacterium sp. | reverse complement strand
TCCTGTCTTTTCCGGTATTGTTGGCTCGATAGCCATCAAAAAAAGACAGCATGAGCACCAATGCCAAAGCAGAGCCCAAGAAAATCTTCAGGACCTTGATCAAATCGGGGGTCAATACAGGGGCTTTGGAAGACATAGAGGCTAAACTTGCAAATCAAACTAGTACTCAGGCTTAGTTTGCCTAGCGCACGTACGAACCCGCATTCATGTCGATGGAGGTACCTGTGGCATGGTCTGCAAGGCCGGAACAAAGTAGGGTCACCATGGGTGCCAAATCCTCCGGACGGGTCAGCTCGGGTAGCGCAATGTCCTTGAGCGCGAAATCTTCCCCATACTGCTCCAAAATCTCAGCCGCCATATCCGTACGAGTAAATCCCGGCGCAATCAAAAATGCCTTGATCCCTTCTTTTCCATAATGCCGTGCGATGGAGCGCATGAGGCTCACTAGCGCTCCCTTCGAAGCCGCATAAGCCATATAATCGGGCGTATCTCCACGGAAAGCCGCACGAGAAGAGATCATCACGATCCGGCCGTTGCCTTGGATCCTCGCCTGGTCCACAAACTCCTTGCTGAGAATTCCCACAGCGGTAGTATTTACCGCCATCACCTGCTCCCAAATTGCAAGCCAATCCGCAGTAGGCAGCGTATCAGGGGCCGCAGGGGAGATTCCCGCATTGTTGACTAAGGCACTAATCGGACCATATTTTTGGACCAGACGCGGAATAAATCCGCTTACCTCAGTGGGGTTGGCAAGGTTGCAGGCCTCCAGATGAGCCTTGGTAGGAAGATCCGCAAGCACGGCCCTGGCTGCTGCTTCATTGGCATTGTAATGCACAATGACCTCTGCTCCTGAGGCAGAAAGCTGCTGCGCAATGGCGCGGCCTATTCCACGTGAAGCACCGGTAACTAGGATTCGTTGGTTGGCTAGGGAAATCTGCATGGCTTAGCGATCAAAATTTCGTTGAATCAATCCCGTAATGTGTGCCAAATGGTGCTTTCCGTGCCAGGAATACATCAAGGTCACCTCTGCGAGGGTTTGGGTTCGCTTCTTTTCTGGGTGGTAATAGGTGCGTTCAAAGTCCGCTGGAGTCATGTGTTGAAGCAAATGCACCCATTTGACATGCACCAGACGAAGCATATCTAAGGCCAACTCAGCAGGAAGGGTAGCATCTGGTAAATTCGCCCAAGCTCCCTCATCGTAAGGCTTGATGCTTGGATTATCTTCCGTTAGTGCGTGCTTAAATCGAAAAAAGGCATTTCCATGACTATCTGCACAGTGGTGTAGGAGCTGGCGCACTGTCCATCCTCCAGGACGATAGGAAGAGTCCAGCTGGGCTGGAGTTAAGGAACTAGCGGCTTGAAACAGTTCCTTGGGTAGAGCAGCAATATGGTGGATTGCTTGCTGAATCACCTCAGGATCAATCACTTGTGGGATGGTAAATTTACCAATTGGGTACTTCAAGGCTTCCAAATCGAGTTGCATAGGCAAAGGCTTAGTGACCACCGGCAGCGATGGTAGCCAAATCTACGTGTTTTGCACCACCTTCCAAAAGGGCCTGGGAAGCAGCACATAGCGTGGCTCCAGTCGTCAAAATATCGTCTACCAACAAAACTCGAAGGCCGGATGCATGGTATCCCTTTGCCAACACAAATACCTGTTCCACGTTGTTGAGGCGCTCAAGCCGGGATTTGTTGGTTTGGGTATCGGTATTCTTCTTGCGCTCTAGCAGTTCTTGAACAGGAATACCGAGCGATTTGGACAGCCCCCTGGCAAAACATTCGCTTTGATTGTAGCCCCTACGGGCTTTTTTGAGGGGATGCAGCGGTACGGCAACCAGCACATCCCAAAGCCCAGAAAACCCATGCTGAGACAGGCTCAGCCCATACAAACGCCCCAATTCCTCTCCGATTTCCGGCTTGTTTTTGTACTTGAGCAGGTGCAGTAGCGCTTGGCTTTTTCCCTTCTTGGTAAAGCGGAGAAAAGCCATGACCCGATGTACTGGAATGAGGCCTTGCAATTTGGAGGTCAGTTCGTTATCAAAGGGCCTCAAATGAAAATTGGCTCGGGGAAGCGTGCCCTGGCAAACCGTACAGAGACAGGGCTCAAAGTCAAAAAGGGCCTGCTTGCAAAGCGGGCAATTGCGTGGGAAAATGAGATCTAAAAAATCTTTCCAAAAAAATAACCGCATGGCTAGGGAAGAGGTTAACCTGCAATGGGGGGATATGCCGTATATTTACCCATTGGACGTGTAAAAAGAATAAGATAATGAATCTAATCGAGGAATTCAACGACTACCGAAGCAAAATGAACGAGCGAATTATGGCCGAAGACAACTTGGTCATCAAGCGCTTTTTCAATTTGGATACCAATACCTACGCAGAGGGAGAATTGGACGTCAAAACCAAGGAAATGATTGGTTTGGCCTGTTCCATGGTCCTCCGCTGTGACGACTGCATCAAGTACCACTTGGGCAAGTCATTTGAGGCGGGAGTTGGGCGAAAAGAAGTCTTTGAAGTCTTTTCCATCGCCATGATTATTGGCGGTTCCATTGTCATTCCCCACCTCCGCCGCGCGGTAGAATACTGGGAGGAACTCGAAAAACAGGGTGAAACCCATGTTTAAACGGGATTTAGACTTAGAAAAACGCTGGGGCCGCCTATTGGACGGCCTACAGGAAACCATAGGCAAAAAGCCGAACGACTTGAATGGAGTGCTGTTTTTGATCGGCGTACAGGAGTTGGGCCAAGGCACGCGCCCCTTTACCAAGGAACAAAAACAAGACCTGATGCACATTGCGGTTTGCAAGGTGCTCAGTTACGCCGGCTTTTACACCCTAGATTTCGTAGATCAAGAGGGATGGCCGCACTGGAAACTCGTGAAAGAGTTGCCGCATTTTGACCTCTTGGAACAAGAAAAATTACTGAAACTTCAGGTGATAGAGTATTTTGAAAAAGAATATCAACTCGAAATTTGATGAAATTAATCTCCTACAACGTCAACGGAATTCGTGCCGCCCTCAACAAGGGTTTTGTGGACTGGCTAGCCAAGGAATCTCCAGATGTCCTTGGTTTACAAGAGATTAAGGCCTTGGAGTCGGATGTTGATTTTCGAATTTTCCACGACCTGGGCTACCAAGTCTACTGGTATCCTGCCGTAAAAAAAGGATACAGCGGGGTAGCCATTTTGAGCAAAGTCGCCCCTAAGGCTGTGCATTACGGAATGGGAGTATCCGCCTACGACGACGAAGGTAGAATGCTTCGTGCAGACTTTGACGGGTTTTCCTTTATCTCGTCCTATTTTCCTTCAGGAACTACTGGTGATGTGCGTCAGGACTTCAAATACGCCTTCCTAGATGACGTATATGGCTTTATGCAAGACTTAAAAAAAGAGCATACCGGCTTGATTCTGAGTGGGGATTATAACATTTGCCACAAGGCCATCGACATACACAATCCCATTTCCAACAAAAACACTTCTGGCTTCCTGCCTGAGGAGCGGGCCTGGATGGATAAATTTGTGGACCTGGGCTTTATCGATACCTTTCGTGCCTTTAACCCTGATCCAGGCCACTATTCTTGGTGGAGTTACCGGGCAAATTCTCGAGAAAAAAACTTAGGTTGGCGAATAGATTACCACATGGCCAGCAAAGAATTGCAAAACAAACTAAAAAGTGCCGTAATTTTACCCGATGTGGTCCATTCAGACCATTGTCCTGTGGTACTTGAACTTCACTAAGAAAAAGAAAAAAAGATATACCTAGCGCCGTATTATTCTGATGAAATCCATAAAAATTTCTATTCCGTCTTTGATTGAAAACATTCAAATCATTGAAAGTTTTATCGACAATGCCAAAGAAGACTTTGAGATCAACGACGACCTCTATGGAAACATCATGATTTCGGTGACCGAATGCATCAGCAACGCCATCGTTCATGGCAACCAAAGCGACTCTAGCAAATTGGTACACCTCGAACTTCAAATGGAGCCGGGCTTACTCCGCTGCAGCATTGAAGACGAGGGAAATGGATTTGATTTCAATCAACTACCTGACCCTACTGATCCGGAAAACATTGAAAAAGTTGGGGGCAGAGGAATTTTCTTGATGAAGCACCTGAGCGATGAAGTCAAGTTTGAAGAAGGAGGAAGGAAAACTATACTCTCTTTTTACCTAGAATAGAACATGGCCGTTCATTTTTTTTCTGAAGATGTTCGCTTTGATTTGCCGGAAAAACTACGTCGTAAGCGTTGGTTGAAGGAATTAGCGGCCACTACAGGGTTTCGGATCAAGGAATTGAATTACATCTTTTGTTCGGACGAATACTTGTATCAGATGAATGTAGACTACCTCAATCACAACACCTATACAGACATCATCACCTTTGACAACTCTGAAAAAACAGGGGAACTGGAAGGAGATATCTTCATCAGTGTGGATCGTGTACGAGAAAATGCCAAAACCCTGAAGGTAGAAGAAGCGACTGAACTCACCCGAGTATTGGCACATGGCTT
>JAXISU010000183.1:0-4511 GCA_034680425.1 Cyclobacterium sp. | reverse complement strand
GAATGATGGAGATTGTGATTGCGGTGATACTTGCGATGACGAATCCTAATGAACTTAATTGAAGAAAATCTATACTTAATAAACCCTTAACCAACCTTACACATGATCGGCTTATTTATCATCTATTTTGCAGTAATCATGCTGCTAATTGCCTCACAATGGGGTATTTATTCTAAGGCAGGAAAACCCGGATGGGCGTGCTTAATTCCTATTTACAACATCATCGTCCTATTGGAAATCGTTGGCAAACCCTGGTGGTGGCTATTTTTGATGGCAATTCCCTTTTTGAATTTCATCTTCCTTATTTGGGTCTATAATTTGTTGGCAAAAAGTTTCGGGAAATCGGAGGGCTTTACAGCAGGACTTATTTTCCTAAGCCTTATTTTCTTCCCCATCCTAGCCTTTGGAGACGCACAGTACCAAGGCCCTGCTGGCAAGTAATCGAAAGAACTAAACACTAGCCCTGGATTGGGCAAAGCCTAATTGATCCAATAAGATCTATCCAGCCACTTTCACTTTGTTTACAGAAAAGCCGAGGCCTCATTCTAGAGCTAGTGTTTCTTTATTCATCTAATTTTGAAAATCATCCCAGTTCATGGGCTAAGGATTTTACCCTAATTCTCAAATTCAACCCCTTTCAACCCTTCTTTTTGGTTTTCAATCCCTAAAAAATTCAAACCCATGAATAAAAACTATAAAAATTGTGACCAAGGACATTTTTATCCTTCCACTTTTTCAAGCTGTCCCCATTGCCAAAATCAATCCAGCTCTACTCCTTCCGCTGGACAAGGGGCTGATGATAGCGATAAAACTGCACTGATGGGAAATGCAACAAAAAATGCCGCGGGATTGAGTTCGGATGCTACAAGTCCGGGATTTATGGAAACCGTGAAAGTAGGGACTCCTATGGCCTCTTCAAGTGGAGACAGTGGTCGCACGATGGTAGTCCCTTCTTCCAAAGGCTCGGAAGCAAAAAGTGAAGATCAACGTCCCAGCCCTTCTCGGAAACTGGTAGGCTGGCTAGTCTCCTATACGATCAGCGAATTGGGGGTAGATTTCAGATTATATGAAGGTCAAAACAACATTGGTCGAGATGCTAAAAATACGGTTAGGATTACAGAAGATGCCTCAATTTCTTCCCACCATGCCACCATCTTGTTTCGAGGAGGTCAGTTTTACTTAAGAGACGAAATGTCCACCAACCCAAGTTTTGTAAACGAGGAAGAAGTAATGCCAGGTAATACGGTGAAACTTGCTGATGGTGATGCAATTCGCGTAGGAAAAACCCTGTTGATGCTTCGTTTTTCATTTGTCACCAACTAAGCACCTATGAAACGGAAATTTTTAGGTTGCCTTTTTGTTTGGATCACCAGTGCGGCACTGGGACAATCTATCCAAATGAAGGCTTTTGACACCAAGGACTACCCCAAGGTGGTCTTCCGGGTGGCTGACCGAAATCCACTTGCCTGGAAAGAAGGCGAAGTAAAACTTGAGGAGGAAGCTATCCCAGTGGAAGGCTTTACCTTTACCCAACTTGATGCTCCCAAAAGGTCTCAAAAAAAGGTGTTTATCCTTTTCGAAAATAGCCATTTCACCTCTTTTGATCCACAGCGAACAGCGCTAAAGGCAATTTTAAAAAAATCGCTTCCCTATTTTTCAGAGAAAGATCAATTGTTTTTTTCTGAGTTCGACTGGACTTTGGCGAATGGAAAGGTGCTTGAAGAAGGAACGATTTTCGAAGGAAACAAGTCTACGCTTGAACAGCGGGTAGAAGCCATTCAGCGCCCAGCCGCAAATCAAAAAACGCATGAGTCAACCGAATTGAATACGGCACTCATGGAAGCATTGGAATTCCTCCACCAACAACCAGAGGACAGTACATTCGAGAAAGCCATCCTTCTCCTCTCCTCGGAGTTTTCGAATATTTACAATTCCATCCATACGCCAGAATCCATCATCCTATCCTCAAGGCAAAAAAACATTCCTATCTACACGGTAAGGTATCCTCGGATGGGAGCCAAGTATTCCCTAGAGAAAATCACAACTGAAACTTACGGGGAGCATGTAGATGTTAATCCCAACCAGGATTTGAATACTCAATCTGCAGAATTGGGGAAAATCATCGAAACGATGACTTCCAGGGCTGCAGGTACCCTTTACGAAATCACCTACACCTCTGAAAAAGGGCCTGGAGGATCCCCAGTAGGTCTTACCTTGAGCAAAACGGCAGACCCTATCCGCTACGAGTCTTTTTTTACCACCCCCTCCTACTTTGTTTATGTACTTATGGATGGGACTAGACTCGGGCTAGCTTCGGGGCTAGTCGTATTTTTATTAGTGATTGGGGTCTTTTTGGTCCTGAGAAGTAGCAAGAAAAAATCTCAGGAAAAAGAAGCCAACGAACGCAAACTGCAGGGAATTCAAGAAGAATCTAAACGCGAACTCGAAAAGCAAGAACGCTTCTTAGAAAAACTAGAGAAAGAGCAAAAGGATCAGCGCGAGCAGGAAATTGCACTTAAACAAGCACAAGAAAAGCAACGCGCACTTCAAGCCAGCAAAGGTCGGTTTGAACAGCTAGTACGAGTTCCCTTGCTTATTGGCCAAGATGGTTCTCAATATTCCTTGCAGCAAGTAAACCTCTTGGGAAGAACTCAAGGACCACAAACTACCCTGGTCTTGCCAGATCCTACGGTATCAAGAGAGCATGCACTCATCTTATTTGAGCGCCGAGGAATTGATCAACTTCCAGAGGCTGATCAAAGCTTCAATTTAGTGGATTTAGGCAGCTCAAACGGGACTTTTATCAATGAAAAACAGATTCAAGCACCTACCCCATTGAAGAATGGTGATTTTATCCGTTTGGGTAATATCACTTTTACCTTTAGACAGTAATTTCTCCATACAATGAGCACTACCTACGACTTTATTTTCTCCACGCATGTGGGAAACGTTCGAAAAAATAACGAAGACTTCTTCGGTGAAAAAAAACTTCCAGGAGGGCATGTTTTTGTAGTTTGTGATGGAATGGGAGGGCATTCAGGAGGTGAAATCGCCTCCAAAAAAGCTGTTGAATGTATTTTGGACTACTTTACCCGGTCTCGGGGCGAAAATGCGGTACAGATGATCCACGAGGCCATCAAATTTGCAAATTCTCAAATCCATGGTTTTGCTTCCACTTATCCAGAATATAGCGGTATGGGAACTACCTGTGTAGTGGTCTATTTGGACCAGTCCATGAAATTGTATTACGGGCATGTGGGAGATAGTAGGCTGTATTTGCGCTCCAAAAACAAATTGAGCACCCTTACTAAGGACCATTCCTATGTTCAATTTTTGGTAGACACCGGAGAGATTGAAGAGTCTCAAATGGAAACCCACCCTTCAAAAAATCAAATTTTACGTGCACTTGGGATCGATGAAGTAGTCAAACCTGAGGTGTGCCCTGAGCCAATTTATCCAAAACCTGGAGACCTATTTTTGATTTGTAGTGACGGACTCAATGGGATGATTGGCAAGGAAGAAATCCATCAATTGCTAGGTACAACCCAGGATAAGAAAGTTTTGTCAACCAAGGCAAACGGGCTCATTCAGGCTGCATTGGATGCTGGAGGCAAGGATAATGTAACCGTGGGCCTGATAGGATTTGGAGGAGTTACGGAAGACGCCATAACCTTGGAGCCTACAACTGAAAAGTCGAAAAAATCTAAATCTGGACTTTCAAGATTTCAAAAGCCCGCGTTGATCACCGTCCTAGTACTTGCTGCTATTCTTGCCGCCATCAAATTCTTTAAGGGTCGAGAAAGAGCTCAAGTTGAAATCCAACTAGAAGAAGAAAGCGAAACCACTGACAACAAAAGAGAGGAAAACCAACCTGGAATCTTCTCTGTTGAAAAACCTGATGAAGATGTAAAAAAGAAGGAGTCACCTACTCCTGAAGAAAATACGCCAGAAGCACCAAGTACCCCCCCTGAAGGATCCAAACCTGACTCGATTCGAAAATTGTAATCTGAATTAAATGCAGCCAGAGTTTGCTAGCCAAAAGCCCATAAAGAAAGGAACTGACCCATTTTGAATTCTTCAAATCTCCAGAATTCAATCTCATCTCCTACTATGTCTACAAGCTATAAATTTTACCTCACCTACGAAGGGCAAACTCAAGCCTACCGGATTGCTGCAAACAGCAAACAGATCATCGGTCGATCCAACGAAGAGGGACAACTACCCGTGGCGCATCCGTCTCTCTCTAGGAAGCACTTGGCAATCTATGCCGATGCAAATGGACTCTTAATCGAAGACTTGGGTTCTACCAATGGCTCTTACCTTAATGGGAAAAAGCTTTACCCTGGACAAAAAGTACAATTTACCGAAGCCGATACGCTTGCTCTAACTCCTGACCAAGCCGTAGTGGTGAAGCTCAGCCATCAGGAGCAGGTGAGTCCCTCTTCTTCCTCTTCGGCAAAAAAGGGAAATGACATTCAAAGCCTTTTAGCGACCAAAAAGGAGGTGGTGAT
>JAXISU010000182.1:0-4512 GCA_034680425.1 Cyclobacterium sp. | reverse complement strand
GATTCCATCGCCAATTCTGGTAAGGAATCTAAGGATTCAGGGTCGGTGAAATCTTAACAAAAAAAAAAAAGGGGAGCTTAAGCTCCCTTTTTTCTTTTTCCTTGAGTTGTAGAAGTTGGACTAGCTTCTGTATTTTCTACAGCCTGTTCCTGATTTTTTACAAATACTTTTTGATCGTTCCAGTCAATGACTACCTGGGAATAGTTGAGGGGTAAAAACACATTGCCATTGGCTCTCATAATTCCAGAAAGGCCCTTGTTTGCCACTCTGAAAAAATCTTTTTGCTCTACCTGAATTTGATCAAAAGCGATGGGAAGGATAGGCTTTCCCAGAGAATTGAGAAGTCCTGTTTTGGAATTGTTTTCTACCAAGTAAAAGCCCTCTTTCAATTTTGAAACCTGATCTAACCCCTCAGGGTAAGCCAATTCACCGGTTGGATAGATTAAGTAGTATTTTCCTACTGACTCAGCTATGGCTAGGCCTCCAGAGAAATCTGTGATTTTCTCCCATTTCGATTCTGAAAGAATTTTGCCGACGGCATTGATTGTTCCCCAGGTAGCACCAGTTCGGTAGCTGCTTACTTTTTCTGAAAAACTACCTACTTCCATAAAGCTTGGAGGAATGATCCAAGCGCCTTCGCTATTTACATAGCCATACTTTCCATTTTTAAGTGCTGGAAAAAGGCCTTCTTTGCCAGTGCCAATCCACTCGGCATCTGAATTGGGAGCGACTAGCCAACCTTGTTTACCAAGGAGGCCTAACTTATTTTCTCGGAATCGAATGTTGTATGCATCAGGCGCGATTAGTTTCACTTCTTCCATGCCGACAGCATCAAGTAAGATTCCTTCTTCCTCCAGAACACGCCGTAATTTGCCATGGATGAATTCGAGTAAGAGGTCACCTTCCTTGGTGATTTTGTGGTAGGAGTTGTAACGAACCTGTGCGCTTGCTTCAAATCCACGAATAAGCAAGTATTGATTTTCGTCAAAACCAAAGTAATTGTCTCCTCGAGTAGGTTCCAATTGGTCAAGGACCGGGTCCAATACATACTCTCCAAATTGATTGATTAAGCCAAATCCAGAGGCTTCTTTTGCGAGGAGGAAATTCCCTTGGTTTTCTAGCAAGAGCTCATAGGCTTTTTCGGGATTGGAAGACAGCGGCAAATAGTAGCTTCCTTGATTTTTCAAAATCACCTGGCCATTTCGCGTGAGTTTAGCTTCTTCGGCTGCGCCTAGCCACTTCGTTTTCCCTGTTGATTTTTCATAGATCCAATAGTCCGTTCCCTTCCTTGCTAAAAGTCGGTTGGTGAAGGTGGTAATCTCTTCGTATTCCAAAGGAAGGGCAGGCTGTCCATATTCATGAAATGCACCGATACCTTTTGGTCCTTTGACCAAAATCCAAGGTTTGAGGTATTGGAAAACTTCTTGACCTTGAAGGTTGACCACTGGACGTAAATCTGGGGAGAGGAGGAATAGGCCTTCCGCATTTTTCCCAGTAATTACTGATTCTCCAAGAAGGTCGATTTCTTCATAGGCTGCGCTAGTTTGGAGGCTACCGCCAAAGTCGTATACTTCCCAGGATTGTCCCATACTAGGGGAGGCCAAGAACAGAAAGCTTCCAAAAACAAGATATATAAAATTTCTCATGGCTATAATGTGGGGTAAGCAGATAAATTGGCTAAGGAGATACTATCCGAAACCTAATTTATTTTTCATTTTTCGACTTCTCTAAGTCAAAAAGGTCTGTGATCAATTCAATCATTTCAGCAGCTTCGTCACGTTGACAGGCAGCTCTTAATTGGACTACAGGCACCTTGAGGATTTTTTGCATCATGCTCTTTGTGATTTTATCGATGAGCACAAATTCTTTTTCATCTACATTTTTCAGATACCTGCCTAGCTCTTCCTGGCGGATCTGCTCTAGGGACTGCTTTAATTTTTGAATGGTAGGGGAGACCACCATTTCTTTTTGCCAAGCCCCAAACTCTTCGATACTTTCTTCCAGAATTGCTTCCACAGAAGGGATGGAATCCAATCGATTTTGTAATGCAGCGGTGGCTTTGCTTCGAATATTGTCTACGTTGTAAAGGACTACTCCGGCAAGTTCTTCTAGGGAAGTTTCTATGCTTCTAGGGACGGAGAGGTCAATGAAAACCTTGAAACTTGGGATGTTAAAGGATTCAACGAGTAGTTTGGTGATGAAAGGATCTTGCATGCGTACCGAGCAAACGACCACATCTGCTTCTTCCATGGCAGCAAGGCAGGATTCAAACGGGATTACTTCAAACCCTAACGGGAGTCCGATCTCTTCTGCTTTGGAAAGGGTTCTATTCGTGATCTTGATTTGGGCCGTTGGGAGATGCACCATGTTTTTGGCTACATCCTCACCAATCTCACCTAAGCCAATCACCAAGACGCGAGGCTGAAAAATATTTTGAGTAAGGCTCTCGATTAATTCAATGGTGGCATAAGAGAGGGAGGCTGCTCCATCTCGAAAAGCAGTTTCCTGCACCACACGTTTGTTGGTAAAGAATATGGTATGCATCAAGCGATGCAAGAATGGTCCGGCCAATTCCAAGTCAGCAGCAGCCTGGTAGGCTCTTTTAACTTGATTTGAAATTTGAATATCGCCTACGACTTGCGCTTCTAGTCCCATGGAAACTCGGAAAAGGTGGCTTACCGCTTCCTTTTCTTCATTCAAAATTTGAAAATAATCTAGGTAGGAGATTGCATCGGACAGGCCGCGTTCGATACCGATCAACTTGACCAAATCCACACTTAGATCCAATTCATGGCAGTAATAGATTTCGGTACGGTTGCAGGTTGAGAGTACCAAAGCATCGGTGACACTAAAAAATTCTTTTAGCTTTAGAAGCAAGCGTTGAATAGCTGCCTCATCCAAGGAGATTAACTCCCGAATGTGCACAGGTGCACTTTTATGAGATAAACTGACTACTCGAAATTTGGTCTGCATCACAACTTACTAAGCCCACAAATTTAACAGAAGTAGGTCCCTCAAAAGTTTCTTTCAATCAAGACTTCTCTAATTTAAAATCAATCTAAATAAAAAATTAAAAAGTTGTCTTGCACCTCTCTTTGGATAGGAAGTTTAAACCGCTTAAATTCATTGAATTCTACTTTTTAATCTTTAGTTCATGCGTCAAAGGCTATATTTTTGGTTTAAAACCCATCTAGGTTTTTCGGCTAAGGAATCCCGGGGTTTTTTACTCTTGATCCCCTTTTTGCTCCTGTTGGTAGGGGCTTCTCAGGTTCTTGCTTGGGCAAAGGATCGAAATGCGGAAAAACTCTATCAGCATTACCTGAAACAAGTGGACAGTTTGGAACGAGCAGGGGTCCAATTGCTAACATCGCCTTTACCTACCTTCAACCCTGAAGATACCCTGAGCCGTTCGCATTCGGCCAAAGTATCCGATCGGATCAAGCGCTTGCCTTTTTCCGAAGCAGATTCCGTGGTGTTGCAAATTGTACCGGGCATCGGAGCCTTGACAGCGGGTAGGATCATCAAGCATCGGGAAAATTTAGGCGGATATATTCAGATAGATCAGTTGCATGAAGTCTTTGGACTCAAGCTGGAGACCATTCCGGTTATTTGGGAGTATTTTGATTTTGACAGGGTGGCACCACGGCAAATTGAGATCAACGCTGTTCCGGTGGAGGAACTGGCGAAGCATCCCTACATAAGCTATCAAGAAGCGAAGGTTTTGGTGGCTTATCGCTTGCAACATGGACCTTATCTTCAATTAGATGACTTGTTGAAGGTTAAGATTTTTAAAGCAGATTGGGTAAACAAAATTGGACCCTATCTAGACTTTGAGTTGAAGTATGCGGAGGCAGGACAGAAGTAACTAGAATTCTAGTTAAAAAAGCCATAATTTGCAGTGGGAACCAACTCTTTTTCCCTGTGATTTCCTTACCTGAACTCAATTTACCTGCTTTCGAACCTCAACTTCTCAAAAAGGAAGATCAGGTATTTATTTTCGATTTTTTGCGCAAAAAGCATTTGGTACTTACGCCAGAGGAATGGGTCCGACAACATTGGATCCGATTTCTTATTGAACACCAAAGTTTTCCGAAAGGCTTGGTAACTAGTGAAAGAGGCTTGGTCTACAATGGATTGCAGAAAAGAACCGATTTATTGGTTTTTGATCGACAGGGTCTTCCCTACTTTTTAATTGAATGCAAAGGCCCCGAGGTGGAGATTAACCAAAAAGTGCTTTCCCAGGCGATAGCGTACAATCAAACTCTAAAATGTCCATTCATTGCACTCAGTAATGGAAAAAGACATGTTTTTATGGGGTACCTGCAGGAAGAAGGAAAATTTGTGCAGCAAAATAGCTTGCCTCCTGTCCCTGGGTAAATATTTAAATTGCATTTATGTTCGATTTTTTTTAACTTTTCTAAAATTTTTTTTAGAAAGAGTATATCTATGCAAGCTACAATTTCAACTCTACCCTGCGATCTTTGCGGTTCACGAAAGCATTCTCTTTTTTCT
>JAXISU010000181.1:0-4528 GCA_034680425.1 Cyclobacterium sp. | reverse complement strand
TTGCATGCGAGGAGGAATCCCTTACAAATTACCTTAAATCCCAAGTTAGCCAAGACATAAAAAGGTATGTATCCGTATGTTTTGTAAAGACGGACGCAGGTAACAGCGTGATTGGCTATTATACCTTGGCTTCTGAAAGCCTTGGGAGAGAAACTATACCCGAGGTATACCGAAATCAAGCGCCCACATCCTACAATGCACCGGTCATTCTACTCGGAAGGTTGGCTAGAGATAGCAGCGCAAAGGGTACCGGATTAGGGGAAGAATTACTTTTGGATGCGTTGGAACGTGCCTATACCTTGTCCACGGTAAGTATTGGTGCTATGGCCGTGGTGGTGGATCCCATAAACGCCAAAGCGACTCAGTTTTATGAAAAGTATGGATTTATAAAGCTCCCCGATAGTGGAAGAATGTTTTTGCCGATGAAGGTGATTCAAAAGTTGTTTACGGCTTGAAAAAAGTATCAAGTAGCAAGACGCTTTAGAAGCAAGAGGCAAGAAGCGAGAGGGAGTATCTAGTAGCAAGTAGTAAGTAGCAAGACGCTTGAGAAGCAAGATGCGAGAGATTAGAGGCAAGAGACAAGAACCAAGAGACAAGAAAAAAGAGAGAAAGAGCGGTTAGATTTCTTTGCGGCTTGGCGCCTTTGCGCGCAAAAAGAAAAAAGAGACAAGAGGGAGTAGCAAGTATCAAGTACAAAGTACCAAGTACTTTCAAAATCATGATTGCGGTAGGCAAGTAAGAAGCGAGAGTCTAGAGCCGAGAAGCAAGAAAAAAGAAACAAAGAGCCTGCTGTGTCGGGCGGGTTGAGAGGATATAAGAATTCAAGATTTTTTTCGTTGGAAGGAAAGTGGTTCAAAAGGAGTTTGCCAATCACTCAGAAGGTGAGGCAAACTCTGGGAGAATTCAATGTTGAAACCTTCAAACTAGATGCGAATGACTCGAATTTTATTGCTACTCATTTTCATGGTAAACTTTTCTTGGGTTAGCGCACAAACCTGGACAAGTGCTCAACTGGAAAAGGCAAATACAGCAACGAACATCGCTTCCTTAACCCCCGTGGAAAAAGAAACGATTTTGTACATTAACCTGTGCAGGTTGTATCCCCAAGACTTTTTAAACTATGAGCTGATGAATTACTATGGAACAGAAAAACATGGGGATTACGTAAAGAATTCGAAATACAGAGCCTCTTTAATGAAGTTATTGGGTACCATGCAACCCGTGAATGCGCTTTATTTTGATCTGGAGACCTATGCTGGGGCCAAATGTTTTGCAAAAGAGCAAGGAGAAGCAGGTACCATCGGGCATTCAAGAAAGTCCTGCAAAGCAGACTATGCTGCTGAATGCTGTTCCTATGGGATGGAAACGGGTAGAGACATCGCGATGCAATTATTGATTGATGATGATGTGCCTAGTTTGGGTCATCGCCTGATTTGCTTGGATAAAGCGTACACAAAGGTTGGGGTATCCCTGCAGCCCCATAAAAAATGGGAGGTGGTGGCGGTACTTAATTTCAATAGGTGATTGATAAATTGAAGCTAGGCTCCCTGTCATTTTACTTTCTTCATTTTTAATTTTAGGTTAGTGTTTAACTCGATTATCATGAGCAGCATGTTTTTTTCTCCAATCAAAAGCACCCTAAGCGTCGGGCTATTTTTCTTCTTGCTACTTCCTGCCGAAGCAAGTTGCTTTTTAAGAGATCAATTGTATCGGATGCAAGGTTCGTCCCTAGTGGATATCCAAACCTTCTTAAAATCGGAGGGATGGGAGGTAGACTCCCAATTATCCGCTTCCGAAAATACTTCGGGATTTGGGTTTAAGAAGTCGGTATTCACCAAGAACGAGGGCGAAAGGATAGCAGTCTACAGTGCGGGAAGCTATGGCAACATCATTCAGTTGCAGCTTTCCGAGGATTGCTTTCAAAACATCTCCCTGCAGGAGTTTGGGCAGCTCAACCGGAAGTTGCTCGTCGAAAATGACCAGGTGATCAAGGAATACCAAGAGGGGAATCAAATCGTTCAGCTCGTGGAGTATGCGGGTAGTGAGCTGACGAATCCGGAGATTTTGATTTTTAACGAAGAACTGAAAAGTCAAGTAAAATCCCTGGAGCAATGGTTTGGTGAGACCACATCCACTAATCAGGCGAGGACATCCATTCCAACGTCCAACAGCAGTGGGGCGAATGAAGTTTTCGATGTGGTAGAAGCAGCACCAATTCCTGCTGGAGGGATGCAGGGATGGAATACCTACCTGTCCAAAAACCTTCAGTACCCGACGAATGCCCGACGGAAAGGCATAGAGGGAACGGTCATCGTGGCCTTTGTAGTGAATATTGATGGTACGGTGTCAGATTTTGAAATCTTGCGAGCGATTGGTGGAGGTTGTGACGAGGAAGCGATCCGAATCGTCAAAGGCTCCCCCAAGTGGACACCGGGCATGCGGGAGGGCAAGGCTGTTCGTACGCGAATGCGCCTGCCGCTTACGTTCCAGTTGGGAGAACCACCTGTTCCTAGCGGGAATAGCAGCAATGCAGAGCTTAAGCCAGTAGCCCTTTTAGCGCCTGCAGAGGGGCAAGATCCGAGCCAGGAAAATACAGCATTTTTTGACGAGCAAGATACCCCACCAACTCCTATTGGCGGTTTGCCGGCATGGCAGCGCCACCTATCCGAAAACCTCACTTACCCTACCTCTGCGAGAAGCAGGGGAATACAAGGCACGGTGCTGGTGTCCTTTGTAGTGAATACCGACGGCAGCGTCACAGAGGTGAAGTTGGTGCGAGGCATCGGCGGAGGATGTGATGAGGAGGCACTTCGCGTCTTCAAGCTATCTCCTAGGTGGTCTCCGGGAATGATCAAAGGCAAGGTCGTGCGGACTCGGATGACGCTTCCTTTGTCTTTTAGGTTGGGGTGAGGAGGAAATACAAAGTACAAAGTATCAAGTAGCAAGTATCAAGATGCTTCAAAAGCGAGAGGCAAGAAACAAGAGCCGAGAAGCGAGAAAAAAGAGACCTGTCCGCCGCGGCGGATAGGCAGGCAAGAGGCAGATACAATTTCTTTGCGGCTTGGCGTCTTTGCGCGCAAAAAGAAAAAAGTGACAAGAGGGAGTAGTAAGTATCAAGTAGCAAAATGCTTCAGAAGCGAGAGGCAGATTAAGGTAGGCTAAGTGAACAGACTTCCAAACTGCAACATGAAAGGCCTAGCTATAAAAGTCAGGTGGAGTATGGGTAACCCCAACCGGATAGGTTGGGGTTATTTTTGGTAAAGACTATGAAATTAGAGTAGTTCCTTTTCTTAGTTTAATCCTCCTCTGTATCTCTGTAGAATTTACCAGGTTTTAGGAGCTCCTCCAAGGGTATTGTCCCCTTGGTCCGAGGATGGACTGGCAGGCTGGAGTTCTTTTCACCTTCACTTAAGTCATCGTCAAAACCTGCTTCTTTAGTGATTTTCAGAGTCTCAGAATAGTATTTCCAAGAGTGTAACATTAAATAAGTAAATCCTTCCTGCTTATGCCACATGGATCCCGTATCCAAACCATCCTCATCCCACCACATTTCTTCAAGATCTTCTATGTTAATGATATTCGGATTGAATACTAAATCTATCAAATTGTATTCTGTAAGGTCATTCACTTCGTCGGTGCAAAAAGTAAACCAGATAGATTCTACTTTTCCTTCCTTTTCCCAGACTTCTTGTAAACAATCAATCCCTTCTAAGTTGTGGTAGGTGGAGTATTTTAGCCCTAAAACCTCATTCCAACCTAAACGATTTTTGAACTTCTCTTCAATTGTCATTTCTCTTTTATTTACGCTTCGTCAAACATGGCGCCTCCCAGTCTGATCAAGATGGAGTAGTAATTCAGGTTGATTTCCTCTTCTTCGGTGACCTTGCCATCCGCATTGGCGAGGTCATTCATAAATCGAATAATGTCTTCCCGTACCCCCTCACTGGAGATATTCATGTTGATCACGATGCAATTTTCACTGACCAAATTAGCCAGCTCTTTGATGTCAAAGATGCCTTTACATTGTTTGAGCAGATCGAGGGTTTCATCCAGAACTTCCAAGCACTCGTCTTGGTCCAAATCAAACCATTCCCCCATGGTGACGGCAGTAGACTTGATGTCTGCGAGTTCTTCGGCCGTGTAATTGTCCAACTTCCACCCTACCTGCAGAATGACAAACAGGATGCAATGCGGAAGCGAAGTGATATCTAAGGTTTTCTTGGACTTGTCAAGCGTAAAAGGATCCTTCCTTTTCTTCTCCTTCGCTTTTGGTACGGCCTTTTGTTTTTTTTGGGCGGCTGCTTCTTTAGTTTCTTTTCCCCCTATCATCTCTGCCAGCTCACTGGTAGTCGATTCAGAAAGATCGAGTACCCTAACCCCTTCATAGATCTTCAAGTAATCTTTCAAGACAGGATTGTTGGTATAGGTGCTGATATGGAAATCTCGTTTTACTCTGTCCAGTAGCAGCTGCAGTTTGAGTGGATTCCATTCTGAAGAAAGTTCCTTCCAGCGTTCCAAACAGAAGGTA
>JAXISU010000180.1:0-4544 GCA_034680425.1 Cyclobacterium sp. | reverse complement strand
TCTGAAGGACCTTCAGGATTTGAAGGCGGTATGACTGCATCTAAATACAGTCGATTAACCCGCGTGTCTAAAGCAACGGCTACAAGACATCTAGCGGATCTTGTTCAGGTAGGTGCCCTACTTGTTCAGGGGCAGGGACGGTCTACCAGATACCATCTAAATTTTGATAAACTTTAGCCCGCTGTAAGAGGAGTTCAACAACTTAAGTCAATTTATTGGGCTTCCCGATTTCACTTCGTTACATCGGGATAAACTTCTTTAGGTGATTCAATCTTTTTGATAGATACAACAGGTTTGTCAGTTGAATAAATTATCCTATTTTTAACTAACAAACCTTGTTACTTCACTTAAAAATCCTGTTATGAAGAAATGTTTAATCATTTTTTGTTGCCTATTTATTTTTTCTGATGGGTTATCTCAGGAAAAAATTGAAAAGGCAGTTGCTGATCATGTAGAGTTGTTCCGTCAGGCCATGGTTTCGGCTGATGAAAATTCATTGAACGAGATGACGGTTGAAAAGCTTAGCTATGGCCATTCTTCAGGATATGTTGAGGGGAAAGCCGAATTTATTCGTAAGCTTACAAGTGGAGAAAATGACTTTATTTCAATAGCTCTTAGTGATCAAACCATCAGTGTAAGCGGTACTGTTGCAGTAGTTCGCCATCGTTTGGAAGCAAAACTAACTGACAATGGCAAGCCGAATGAGGTTAAATTACACGTGTTGATGGTATGGCAAAAGCAAAATAAAGAATGGAAACTTGTTGCAAGACAAGCTGTGAAGATCATTTCCTAAAATCTTTAGAAATTAGTACAAATACCCCTTTTTTCGAACTACTTATACCTTGGAATTTAAGGCAGGGAATTAGCTTTTAGATAGTCAATAGAAAGTTCTCGCTTTGAAAAGTTGAAACCGGATTGACTAAAACAAACTCTTGCACTTTTTTGGCACAAACTGAAAATCACGGGCATAATTACTGCCTAAAATTTTCTAAAAATCATAAAACTCGCGCCTGGGCTTCCCGATTTCACTACGCTGCATCGGGACCCAAGAGGGCACAAAAAAACCCTGCATTTCTGCAAGGTTTTAAGCTCCCCCTATTGACAACAGCTGCAGCAGGAATTTACTGGGTTTACAAACTCATTTTTAGTACAGGTTAGTAAATGCTTGCACAATTCCAAATCCACTTTAGCAAAAAACCGAGAATCCTATTGCAATTTTTTTGAACATTTATTTTTTTTAAGTAGGGAAAAAATTTTTCGAACAAGCCTACTAAAACAATGAAAAAAACACTTCTTTCTCTCGCAATCCTTTGTTTAGTACTCACTCAGCTAACTGCACAGACCCAATCTTGGCCTACTCGGACGGCACAATACGCCATGAAATCGGAGTTGGGAATCAAAGTTGCCATGAGTGATGGAGCCGTACTTCTGGTAGATGTATATTCCCCTGCAGACAGTATTGCTAAAGTAGCAGGTCAAAAGTTCCCTGTTTTGCTGACCCAGAGCCCCTATGCCTTTATGAATGCCGCCCCCCACATCGGCTACATTGACTATTACGTGAAGCGGGGCTACATCTGTGTGGTCGCTCATATCCGAGGCACCAATGGTTCGGGCGGAAAAAATGAATTCTTATCCCCACGAGAGCAAGAAGACGGCCCAGAGATTGTCGCCTGGGCGGCCACCCAACTCCCCCATGGAAATGGGAAAATTGGGTTGTTTGGAACTTCTTGGTTGGGATTTACCCAGGTATCTACTGCGGCAAAAATTGGAAAAAATTCTCCAGTGAAGGCAATCATCCCTACCTACATGGGCGCATTTCCCTACCGGGAACTGACCCCAGGAGGAGTGCCTTCCCAATCCATCTATTTTCCAAGGGACT
Organism: Cyclobacterium sp.; assembly: GCA_034680425.1. GTDB lineage: Bacteria > Bacteroidota > Bacteroidia > Cytophagales > Cyclobacteriaceae > Algoriphagus. The sequence goes on along the minus strand of JAXISU010000180.1, from coordinate 2,665 downwards.
TCGATCAGCCAGGGATGCTGGGCAATGATTCCACCTCCGCAGTCGGCAAAAGACTATTCAAATCCTGGAGTGGTGGTGGCGAATTGGCTCTGGAAGGTGAATTTTGGAAAAGTAGACAGCCAATCAACTACTTGGAACAAGTTCAACAATCCGAAATCCCCATCCTACTCGTAGGAGGATGGCAAGACCTGTATCCCATAGGAATTTCGGAGATGTATGCTGGGCTACAGAATTTACATGCAGGCAGATCCAAGTATGCACAGATGGAAGCCAACCAACGCATTTCATCCAACTACCAGATGGTCATGGGACCTTGGGGACATTACAAGGGCTTGAATGTGGACATGACGCTAGCCTGGTACGACAAATGGCTGATGGATAAGGACATGCCGCAGTTCAGTACTCAAGCCCCCTATCATGCCATCGACATGGTAACTGGGATTTGGTATGATTTTTCAACCTACCCCTTCACGACCAATTCCCAGGCCTTGGTCTTGGGAAAAGACCTAAGTCTCTCCACACCCAATTCCACGGCATCGCTACGCTTTGGACCAAGAACTGAAGCAAACACCAGCATTTCCTTTCAAACCGAGCCTTTCACCGAAGAAAAGGTGCTCGCGGGTCCTGGATCGGTGAGACTACTGGCCACCACTACCTCCAAGGACATGACCTTTTTGGTGGAAATTTTTCTGGTGGATGAAAAAGGGGTAAAAACTAGAATCACCCAAGGAAACGTAATCGCCTCCTTGTCTGAGTTGGACCAGGAAAAATCCTGGAAAAGTGGGGGTCAATTCATTCGACCACAGGTACAATTGAGCCGAGAAATGGCAGTGATTCCAGGAAAGGAATACCTGCTGGAATTTCCTTTGGCACCTCGGCTTGCCAGTATCCAGAAAGGGCAGCGCTTGGAAGTACTCATTTCTGCCATGCCAAAAGAGGAAGATTGTGCCGGAAACTTAGGGGTGTTTCCCTGCTTACCCACCGAGCAGCAGCAGGCACGATTACATGGCGGCACCTTTACCATCAAATTGGACGGTGCTGTATCCAGTAGAATCCTTTTGCCCTTTGTCCCAAAAAGCAGCCTGAAGCCCTCCAAAATGAATTACGATTCCACTCCCAATCATCCCTTTTAATTAGAAAAAATCTGCTGTCGCTACCAAAACCTGCCTGACAGGCTGTGCTCGGATTGAATCCAGAAACTATGTTAAAAAGACCAAAAGAATACCTGCTCGAGTTTCTGATGCTGTTTTTGGCAGTCAGCATGGGTTTTATTGCCGAAAACATCCGCGAACAGATCAATGAAAAGCGTCGGGCACATGAAATGCTCGTGGCATTCCGAAAGGATGTGGAGCAAAATCAATACTTATTGGACTCCTTGATCGAGCGAAATACAGCCCAAATCCACTACTTTGACTCAGTTAGCCATACCATCGGATTCAATGATCAGCCCCTTGACCTCCAAAAATTCTCCGCCGAGTTGAATTTGTGGATGTATCGGTTTATGAACCGAAAAAACAATTTTGAGCAAATGAAGAGTGTGGGAACCTTGCGCAATATCAAAGATTTCAACCTCCTGGACCAAATCCTAACCTATGAGCAAATGGCGGATTTGGCCGAAGTAAGGGCCACTCAATTTGAAAGTGATCACTACTGGAATCAATTTCGCCCTCAATTACGCGAAGTATTTCCTTCCGGATTTTTTGTAGAAGCCTTACATAATCCAAAATACATGCAGGCCCTCAATGGATTGAATGCGGACTATGAAAAATTTTACCAAGAACATGCCAATATTCGAGATAGGGACTTGAAACAGTTAATCACCGATCCAGAAAAACTTGACCGGATTTCCAAAATGTTTCATGAGCGGGTCACCTTTATCAAGCTGTCCACCATGAGCTACAAAACCCTTCACGGAAAAGGAGAAAAGCTAATCCAGACCTTGAAGGAAAAGGGGTATGATGATTAAGGTGAAATTTGTGTTGAACTTGTACTCTAGAAAGGAATTGACTTGAATACCCTCAATTAGCAATTACCTAAAGATCATAACTGCTCCTAGGCACATTACCTCGCTAGTAAGATTTAAAAAAGATGCAGGGGATAAAATCCTTGTTTAAACAAAACTGGAGGGATAAAAACAAAAAAAAGAGGTCATTTCTGACCTCTTTTACCCAACGCTCCCCCTCCTGGGCTCGAACCAGGGACCCCATGATTAACAGTCATGACAACCACTATTTTTATGTTTATCGTTTATTACATTAAAACATTGATTTTAAGCATTTTAAGCCACTTTAGTTATGGTTTGATAGGTGTTCATTTATCGGCATATTGACACTTTTTTGTGCAAATGGTGTGCAAATGATATATTTGCATAAAGCAATTAGCAAATGAGAGGCAACACAAAAACCAAAGAAACCGTCAAGGTGAACCTATACTTGGACACACGAAGACAAAAAGACAATGGCTCCTACCCTGTTCGTATTCGAGTGTACGATACCCTTATTAAAAAGGCCCGACTCTACACCACTACGTTTGACCTAAGTGAGAAGGACTTTGGAAGAATCTTCTTCCCTGAGCAAGGACAAAAACTCAGACGAGAAGAAAAAGAAATCCAATCTGACCTTATGGCCATTGAGGGAGATTACAAAGAGAAAGCAGAAAGCCTAGG
>JAXISU010000179.1:0-4544 GCA_034680425.1 Cyclobacterium sp. | reverse complement strand
TATGCGCCAAAAGCGGCCTATCAGTTGCTGAAGGCTGGGTTTTTGGTTCGTGTAGCCACCAAAGAATTCTCCACTGCAGAAGGGAAAACCTTTGGCAGAGGGACTTTGCTGATTGACAAAGGAGAAAGCGGCCTTGATCCTCAGGCCTTCTTCAAGAAGCTAGAGGAAGTAGCCCGATTTGCACATGTAGATATTCATGCCTTGACCACAGGGTACACGCAGGGAGCGAACCTAGGTTCCACCTTTATGCTTCCCTTGAATACGCCTACCATCGCTCTTTTGGTTGATGGCGGAGTAGATAGCGGGGAAGCTGGAGAGATCTGGCACCTACTCGATCAGCGCATGCAAATGCCAGTAACCCTACTGCCTTTGGAATCCGTAAGCGGCACCAACTTGGACCGCTATTCGGTCATCTTGATGGCGGATGGAAGCTACGGGCAACTGGGACAGTCCGGCGCTGCGGCCCTCAAAACATGGGTGAGCAAGGGCAATACCTTGGTGGCCAAAGGAGGCGCACTTCGCTGGTTGGCCCAAAATGAAATCGGAAATTTCACCTTCAGAAAGGTGGATAACGCGGAGAAAGGTTTGCAGAAAAGCTATGCAGACTTTGAAAATGCTACCGGAGCCAAGCAAACTTTTGGAGCCATCTTCAAATCTACCTTGGATACCAGCCATCCAATCGGCTACGGCTATGTAAGCAAAGACCTTTTCACCTTCAGAAATGATAATTTCTTCTTAGAGCCTTCCGCTAACCCCTACGCCAATCCGCTAGTCTACACTAAAGATCCTTTGGCTTCGGGCTATTTGCATCCAAGCAATCTGCCTGGAGTACAGGAGAGCGCAGTGATCCGTGTAGCTAGTCAAGGCAGAGGAAGGATCGTGGGCTTTGCAGACAACCCTAACTTCCGCGCCTTCTGGTTTGGCACCAACAAGCTGTTTATGAATTCCATTTTCTTTGGTCAAGTGATTGACGGAGGAACTGCCCGTTAAACTCCAAATCCCAGCTCAATGCTGGGATTTTCTTTTCTATTGCTATTCTTAGAATTTATGAAAAAAATTAGTCTTTTTCTTTTCGCTTTGCTGATGGGCGGAGGCGCTCTTGTCGCTCAAGAAATGAGTTTTGAGTCCTACAATCCTCCTTCTACGCTCAAGGTGCCTCAGCATCCGGTGACTCGGTCAAAGTTCCCCTTTATCGATATCCACAGCCACCAAGGAGGCGTCAACAAATCCAAGATTGATCAGCTCTCCGGAGAAATGAAAGAGCTCAACATGGCCATCATGATCAACCTGAGTGGGCGGGGCTTTGGGCAGGGCAATAGCAATGCACAGCAGGAATACATCAAGGGCATGATGCAGGAGTTTAAAACCCATGCTCCTGGCAGATTCATGGTGTTTACCAACTTGAATTTTAACGGTTTTGGTACACCAGAATGGACCGCCTTGGCCGTAAAAGAACTGGCGGAAGATGTTGCTGCAGGAGCAGTGGGCTTGAAGATTTACAAGAGTCTGGGCTTGAACTCCAAGGACAATACCGGAAAGCGAATTCCCGTAGATCATCCCGATTTGGATCCTGTTTGGGCTAAGGCTGGGGAACTTGGGATTCCTGTATTGATCCATGCTGCGGATCCTGCACAATTTTGGCAGGCGATGGATTCTACGAACGAACGCTGGCTAGAACTCAAACTTCATCCGAGTCGCCGCCGATCTGCTACCGACCCAGCGCCTTTTGAGCAAATCATCGCAGAGCAGCACCGCGTATTTGCGAAGCATCCCAAGACCACCTTTATCAATGCCCACATGGGTTGGATGGCCAACGACTTGGATGCCGCTGGGGAACATTTAGATCGCTATCCCAATGTCAACTACGAGATTGGTGCCATCATCGCAGAGCTTGGAAGACAGCCCAGACGGGCCAAGGAGTTTTTCACCAAGTACCAGGATCGAATTCTATTTGGCAAAGATGCCTACAACAAGGAGGAGTTTTACACCTATTTCCGAGTCCTGGAAACAGAGGACGAGTATTTCCCTTACTACAAAAAGTACCATGCCTTTTGGAGCATGTATGGCTTGGGCCTATCAGACGACGTCTTAAAAAAGGTGTACTACAAAAACGCCCTTCGGATTGTTCCGGGATTGGACAAGACGCTTTTTCCGGATTAGGAACCACATAGGTAAATAGATTGGAGAGGCCTGCCAACTCTATAAACTAGCTTTCTCCACTTCGCCAATCTGCACTCAGCGTTGGACATTCGACATTATTTTTTTGGAAGCATCATGTTTTCTGCCTGCGGAAGACAATATCTAAGAATCAAGAGGCTTTTAACCACATAGACACATAGGGGAAGATGCTAGTTGAAAAAACGTGGAAATAAGGTAGAGAAATACAATGGAAATAAATCGAGCCTGCCGAAGGCTGGCAGGCTCGGTGAAATAGTTAACCCTGCCGCTATTTCAACTTATTTCACGTAGCGAAGCGGAGTCTATTTCTACTCTATTTCCATTGTATTTCCTACTCCAAACCTCGTACAATAACTTAGAACTTCATCTTCAGCCCCAACAAGAAATTAGTACCAGCCTGTGGATAGAAAAAGTTCTCCGTCACCAATTCTCGCCCAGTTCCGCCCGGCACAAAGTAGCTGAAGGTATAGCCGTTGGGCTCGTACATCTCATTGAAGAGGTTGTTGATGAGTAGATTTACTTCTAGCCCTTTGAAGAAACGTGGGGTCGCGGAATAACTGATTCGCAGGTCATTCGTAAAGAAGGCATCTAAGGACCGGGCCTCATTGGCGGTATTGTCCAAAAATTGTCGGTCTACATACTTGCTCATCCAGTTCAGGGACAGGTTCTTGCTTGGTTTGTACTCGATAATCGCCGAACTCACCACATTCGGAGAGAAGGCGATGTCCGTATTGGTGTAGGTGATCGTTTCCTGTCTGAACTCGTCCACACTGTAGTCGTCGATGTACTCTGTGAAGTTGCGGATTTTATTCTGACTCAGCGCGAGGTTCCCGCCCAAGGTCCAGGTCTTCGAAAGGATGTAGGCCCCATCCAATTCAATCCCTGCACGATAGGAAGATGACACATTTTCCCGGATATAGGCCCCCACGTCATTGATCTGACCCGTCAGGATCAACTGGTCTTTGTAACCCATGTAGTAGAAGTTGGCATTGTAACTCAAGTTGCCAGATTTGGATCGTACACCCGCCTCCACATTGTTGAGACGCTCGGGTCTAGGCACTTCGGTGATCGGATTGTCGGTAAAGTCCGAGCGGGTGGGTTCCCGATTGGCGACTGCATAGCTCGCATACCAGGTTTGCTTTCCTTTTTCGTAGGAGAACCCAAACTTGGGATTAAAGAAGGTGTAATTAGCCTGACCATCCACCATGCGTAAGTCGTCATTCACTCCGTTGAAGGAGTAGGAGATGCCGCGCAACTGCAGGTCACCGAAAAGATTCAGCCCCGGCTTGATCTCGTATGTGGCTTTGGTGTAGATGTTCCGGTCGTCCTTGACGGCATTGTTGTCGTAGTAACGATCCCGAATGTTGCTTGGGCCGGCAATTCTTGCCCATACAATCTCTCCAAAGTGCCCCCCATCGTAGCGATTGGCACCTCCACCGATGATCCAATCGAGTTTGCCATCGGTAGAAATATAATTGGCCGACCCTACAAAACCATAGAAATCATTGTCTAGCCAACGGCGGCGGATGAAGTCTGTACGTTCAATCACCTCGTCACCAATTTTTACAGGCGCTAAAGCATAGTTCCCAAATTCCTCATCTGCTCGAAACTGCTCGTAGTATCCACGACCGTAGGTATAGTGCAGTGCTAAGTTTGTCTTCCAGTTGGAACCCACCTTACCCGTGTAGATCAACTGGTAATGGTCCTGCTGGTAGTTGTCCGTTTCGTTGTCGTAGGTGTAGGAATTAAACGTGCGATCGGTGGTTAATTTGTCTAGGGGAAGTCCTGCCCAGCTTTGGTAGGTCTGTTCCTTTCCAGAGAAGGCAATCAATTTGATGACGCTCTTTTCCCCGTAGTATCCACCCGACACAAACCAGCTGCCCAGGTCCGAAAAGGCTCGGTCCACAAAGCCATCGGAAGTAATCTTGGAGAGTCGTGCATCTACGGCGAAGCGGTTGTTGAGCAAGCCTGTTCCCGCCTTGACGGTATGTCTCCAGGTGTTGAAGGAGCCAAAACCATTGTCAACTTCGGCATAGGCCTCGTCGCGACGGGTGTCGGTCTGAAAGTTGAGGCTGGCGCCAAAAGCCGCCGCTCCATTGGTGGAAGTTCCCACGCCCCGCTGGATCTGGATGTTTTCCACCGAGGAGGCAAAGTCCGGCATGTTGACCCAAAAGACCCCATGTGCCTCTGCATCGTTGAGTGGAATACCGTTGATCGTGGCATTGATGCGGGTTTGGTCAGATCCTCGAATCCGAATGCCCGTGTAGCCCACCCCTGCACCTGCATCGGAATGGCTGACTACGGAGGGGGAAAAGTTGAGGAGGATAGGAATGTCCTGCCCCAAATTCCGCTTCGCGATCTCCGAC
>JAXISU010000178.1:0-4562 GCA_034680425.1 Cyclobacterium sp. | reverse complement strand
CCTTTTAATTTGACTCCTGGCATGTCTCAATTAATCGGTGGTATGTTGGTTATGACCTATATACTAACTGTTGTTGCCATTGTGTCAATTGTAGTCACTGAACTTACTAAAGCTGTCAAATAAAATGGCAAGAAGTAAAAATAGAATGAGTAATGAAATCAATGCAGGATCGATGGCTGACATCGCCTTCCTATTGTTGATTTTCTTCCTCGTGACCACGACCATTGCTTCGGATAAGGGGATTCTAAATTTCCTTCCTCCAAAGCAGGATCCTAATGTGCCGCCACCAGATATCAAGAAGAACGAGAGAAACATCTTCAACGTCTTGATCAATGCCAACAACGATTTGTTGGTGGAAGGTGAGTACAGAAGGAAAGCAGAAGGTCTTGATAAAGATTTCAAAGAATTTATCATGAATTTTGGAGCTCCGGATGAGGATGCTGTTGCGTTGTTCAACTCACTGCCTGCATCCTTGCAAAGTCAAGCACTAAGAAAACCTGATTCATCGGATCACCCAGGTGAGGCGGTAATCTCTATCAAAACCAACAGAGGTACTAGCTATGCGGTATTCTTGGAGGTGTTTGATAATGCCAAAAGAGCTTACTTCGACATTTATGCGGAGCGAGTAGGTATTACTGCTGACGAATACAGAGCACTTACCGGTGATGATGAGGCTTCTAAAGCACTTCAAGACAAGGGTAAAGAGGGGATTCCTATGGCGATCTCTATTGCTGAACCTGATAAATTAGGAGGAAATTGATATGTCAAAGTTTAGAAAGAAAAAGTTAGGTGGTAGTGATCAAATCAATACCTCTGCCCTTCCGGATATCATTTTCATGTTGTTGTTCTTCTTCATGGTAACCACCGTGTTGAGAGAGCAAGACGTCTTAGTTGATCAGAAAATTCCTCAGTCTACGCAGCTTCAAAAGTTGCAAAACAAGACCTTGATTTCTTACATTTTCATTGGAAAGCCAAAAAACACGAGTCTTTACGGTTCTGAGCCTAGAGTTCAAGCCAACGACGTGTTGATTGGTTCACCGGAGATTGTACAGTGGGTCAATCAAGAACGCGATAAATTGCCTGAAGCAGATAGAGGTTCCATCACCATCTCCATGAAAGTGGATAAGGATGTGAAAATGGGTCCTATCTCGGATGTGCAGACTGAATTGCGTAATGCTGATGCACGTAAAGTCTTGTATGCTTCTACTAAGAAATTAGACCAAGAGTAAGAATCTTTCTCGTATATTTAAAGCCATTCGCCTAGCGAATGGCTTTTTTTATTTCTGCCTTTATGAACACCCAATCAACCTCCAACAAGAAAGTTCAACGTGCCTGGGCCATGTACGATTGGGCCAATTCCGTGTACAGCCTGGTCATTACTTCCACCATCTTTCCTGTCTACTACAACAGTGTTACCCAAGGGGTAGATGGCTCTGATAAAGTCTCCTTTTTTGGATGGGAGGTAATCAACACGGTCTTGTATTCTTATTCCATCTCATTTTCTTTTCTGGTAATCGCCTTGTTGGCACCTTTACTTTCCGGGATCGCAGATGCTGCTGGTAATAAATTGAACTTTATGAAGTTCTTTGTTTACATGGGGGCCCTATCCTGTATTTCCTTATACTTTTTCACCGGAGATAATCTTGAATTTGGTATTATCTGTAGTGTCCTCGCGAGCGTTGGTTTTTCTGGAAGTATCGTGTTTTACAATTCATACCTGCCAGAGATAGCCAATGAAGAAGAGTTCGATATGCTTAGTGCCAAAGGTTTTGCCTTGGGGTATATCGGCAGTGTGATTCTATTGATTTTTAATTTAGTGACCATTCAATTTCCTGAATGGTTTGGGATGCCGACAGGGAGCTTTGCCCCACGATTTTCCTTCCTTGTTACAGGTCTTTGGTGGATAGGATTTGCCCAGATTCCTTTTCGAGTTTTGCCCAATAACCCCTATAAAAAATCAATTTCCTCCGATTACCTCTGGAAGGGATATCGAGAAGTTTCTCTTGTCTTTCGGGAGCTTCGCTCGATACCGGTGGCCAATCAATTTCTTGCCTCCTTTTTCTTTTATTCCATGGGAGTGCAGACGGTGATGTACCTGGCTGCATCTTTTGGAGATAAGGAACTGGGGATGCCTGGGGATCAATTGATTCTTACCGTGTTGATCATTCAGTTAGTGGCCATAGGGGGGAGCTACCTATTTGCATTTATCTCCAAGCGGATTGGAAATAAAAATAGCTTGGTTACCATGGTCTTTATTTGGATGGGCATCTGTGTGGCGGCGTATTACGTGCATTCCGTCTACCAGTTTTATTCCCTGGCTTTTGTGGTAGGGATGGTTATGGGTGGAATTCAATCCCTTTCACGCTCCACTTATGCCAAACTGATCCCTACTACAACCACAGATCATGCTTCTTTTTTCAGTTTCTTTGACCTTACCGAGAAAGTAGCAGTGGTGTTGGGAACATTCACTTATGGATTTATTGAACAACTCACTGGGAGCATGCGAAACTCAGCGCTGGTCCTTGTGGTATTTTTTGTGATTGGTGTCTTTTTTCTAGCCAGATTAACGCTACCCAAAAAGGTGCCTGCTCCTGAACTTGCCTAAGTGATGCAAAAGATCCTGTCAGCTTCAGAGATTGCCAAACTGGATCAAATCCACCTGAAAACGAATGGTTTTTCTAACCATGCGTTTATGGAGCTGGTTGCGCAACGCTTCGTGGATTGGTTTCAAAGACAGGGCTATTCTTCCAAGGAGCGTATCCTGGTCTGTGCTGGTGCGGGCAACAATGGTGGGGATGGGCTGGCCATAGCTCGAATCCTATTCTCCCTGGGGTATTCCGTCGAGGTAGCTACCTGCTTTACCCCTGAGGCAAAATTAACCCCAGACTGCGCACAAAACCTTTCCCTTCTCCCTTCCCAAATTCAGCGCTACTCACTTGATCCTTCCTCCTTGCCAAAAGAGGGCATCTTGATCGATGCCTACCTAGGCCTAGGCTGTACTGGCCCACTTCGAGAAGAAGCGAAGGAGCGAATTCAAATTATGAATTCCTTTGGAGGAACCATTATCTCAGTGGACCTCCCAAGTGGTTTGCCAGCTGATTCGATTCTACCTGGAATAGCGGTGCAAGCGGATTTGACCATCACCTTGGGTTTTCCAAAGTTGTCTCTCCTTCTTCCAGAGCATGCGGAATACACGGGCGAACTAGCAATTCTCGATATAGGGTTTACCGAGGAGGAACTGGAATCATTTTCGGCTACCACCTTTTACTTAGAAGAGCAGGATATTCTGCCTCTCCATCGCCGGTTTCACCGTTTTGCGCACAAGGGGGACTTTGGGAAAATACTCCTGGTAGCAGGAAGCAAAGGTAAAATGGGTGCTGCTATTTTGGCTTCCAAAGCAGCATTCCGTACGGGTTCTGGGTTGGTTACTTGTTTGATTCCTGAGGAGGAGCGAGCTGCCCTTGCCGCAGCGGTGGCAGAGGCCATGTGTGTATTTGGGGAGCAGCAGGAGTTCTCGGCTTACGATGCTATTGGGATAGGCCCTGGATTGGGCTTGGGCCAAGGGGAGATGCTGAAAAAGATTCTTTCTTCCATTCAAAAGCCTGTTGTATTGGATGCAGATGCACTGAATTGCTTGGCGAAGGATCCAAGTATTTGGGCTCTAATTCCCAAGGGGAGTATCCTTACCCCTCACTTGAAGGAATTTGACCGCTTGTTTGGTGTTTCTCAGAATCATTTGGAGCGAATGGCGAAGGCAAAAGCTTGTTGCCTCACCTATGGGCTGAATCTCGTGCTGAAAGGAGCCAATTCCCTGTGCAGCCTTTCTGATGGGCGTCAGGTATTCAATTCCACAGGGAGCAAGTACATGGCCACTGCAGGTATGGGCGATGCCCTGACAGGAATGCTTACTTCCTACTTGGGGCAAGGTTATTCCCCAGAAAATGCGGTTCTTTGCGGAGTGTTTCACCATGGATTGGCAGGTGAGCTTGCTGGAGAAAAATACCTGCGGGGCACGATGGCTCATGATTTGATTGAAGCCATTCCAAAAACCTATCGTCTCATCGGCCTAGACTAGTTACATCCCCTTCTATTTCCACTTTATTTCCACTTTATTTCCATCGTATTTCTACCCTATTTCTATTTTTAAATTTTCCATGAAACAAGAGAAAGCCTTACTCTGGACCTTGGCAGCCATCAACTTTATTCACATCGTGGACTTCATGATGCTGATGCCGCTAGGTCCGCAACTGATGCGCTTGTTTGAAATCAGTCCCAGTGAGTTTGGTTTTTTGGTCTCTTCCTACACCTTCAGTGCCGGAGCATCTAGTTTCTTTGGTGCCTTTTTCTTGGATCGTTTTGACCGAAAGCGAATCCTAATTTGGGTATTTGTAGGCTTTACCGTGGGCACATTGGGCTGTGCACTATCCCCGAATTACCCTATTCTATTACTTGCAAGGGTGGTGTCCGGGATTTTTGGAGGCCTTACTTCAGCATTGATTTTGGCAATTATTGGCGATGTGGTTCCCGATGAGCGCCGCGGCAGGGCCATGGGATTGGTAATG
>JAXISU010000177.1:0-4570 GCA_034680425.1 Cyclobacterium sp. | reverse complement strand
GCGATCTGTGGCTGCTTTCCGTAGGATTTCCGCATTGTAATAGGCAATGGATCCTACAAAGTGAACTGGCTTGGTTTGAAAATCTGGGTATTTGCAGACGTGCTTGTTAAAGAAGTTTTGAAAAGCATTGTAAAACAAGCCGTAACAGTAAGGATCTGCTTTGTGCTCCGTAAGGAAGCGGCAAAAACTCGCCATGTACCGGTTGGGAAAGGGCTTGCGGTAAACCTGCTCCTGAATCCCATACTGGGAGAGCTGAAAACGGTCAATGGCTGCTTGGCGAATGGCCGCAGGCATTTCTTCATGGATAAAGTCTTTGAGAAACTGCCGCCCCACATCACTGCCGCCCCCCTCATCACCAAGAATGTAGCCGGCAGCGGGTCTGGAGGCAACTATAGCTTTGCCATCGTAGTCACAACTATTGGATCCTGTACCTAAGATGCAGGCAATCCCTGCACGATGCCCACAGGTCGCCTTGGCGGCTGCCAGTAGGTCATGGTCTATCTGAATCTGTGCAGTTGGGAAAATGGAGCGAAGCGCTTGCTCTACCTCTACCTTCTTCTCCGGAGCAGCACATCCCGCTCCATAGTAATAGATCTCTTCAACTTGATTGGAGATATTCAACAAAAAGTCCTGCTTCAACTGCTGTGTCATCTCAGCTACGCTCAGGTAATAGGGATTGAACCCAATCCCACGATATTGACTGATTTGGCCGTCTTTGTGGATTACCCGCCAATCGGTTTTACTCGAACCACTATCTGCTATTAAAATCATCTGGGTGTAGCTGGCCTATGGCCTCAAATTTTTCAAATACTTTTTCGCTGTGGGGAGCATCCCCAAGTTCTTCCGTCAAATCCTGACCCGCCCAATGTTCGTAATGGGTTCCATTTTTCCACAGTTTGGAAGAGGTCACATCGTAAATAACCCCTTGAAAAGCCACCCAAATTTCAGGCTTATCCTGTCCATTCCGCAGGGCTAGCTGCTGACGGGTGTAGCGATTCATCAATAGAGCTTGATTTGGGCAGTCACCCAACGCTCGGGAATCTCTCCCTGTTGCGCTTGTTGGTAATCGGAATAGCTACAAGGAACGATGCTAACCCGCTCAAATCGGCTGGCATCGTTGTAGGGGATTTCCATCCACCATTTGCCACTTCGCTTGCTCTTGTAGAAAACCAAGGTATTGGGCTTGGAGTCCATGGACACCGTGTATTTCATGTAGGCTGCACTCTTGAAGGAAAGCGTATCTTTTCTACTGTAAAATCCTTCGATAAAGTACCAGATCATGACCGCTGCTACTTGAGCAGTCTTGTTGTACGTATCGTCGTAGTAGGGATCGTATCCATAGACACCAAAGGAGCTCAATTTTTCATTTGAGCCAGCAAACCAGCAAATTTGGCTTGCTTCCTCACCAGATAATCCAAAGGGCTGTGCATCGACAGCACCAGGAGCTACAGAAGACTGAATGGCACTTAGGTCAAAGCTGATCAAATCCGCATCGCGAATCAGAGGCTCCATTTCCTTGAAGTTATCTCGCAATTGCCCAAGGCGAACATGCTCAAAGTAGAGCTTCTCTAGGGCTGTAACTAAGGTAGGGTCTACAAGGAAGCTTTGGTAGGCGAGGTGAGTGGAAGAAAACAAGAAATTGGGTTGATGGAGGACAATTTCCTGGGTATGTCTATCACTTTCTGGACCTGACTCCTCCATGTCAATTTTGGCATCCACGGTAAGTAAGGTAACCAGCTTTTTCAATTTCTGGTAAGACAGGTATTGCCCATAATCGAGATCATGGGAGCCCCCAAAAAAGATGGGTAAAATCTGCTGACGCATCAGGTAGTCCCCCACCTGACGAATATTCTGGTAGGTATCGTTTAGGCTATCCCCAGAAATAAGGTCTCCCAAATCTGCGACTTGATATGGAATTGCACCTCTTTTCAGTTGGTACAGCTTCTCTCGAATCTCGGAACTTGCACGAGCAATGCTTTCGGACTGCTTGGCCCCCCGGCTTTCTTTCAATCCCACAAGGGCAAGCTGCACTCCCTTGAGGTCTGGAAAACTGTGGTGGTGAATAGAAAGCTGATTAAAAATTGAATTCTCGGCATAGCCTTTTTCTGCAACAGCAGATTCCACAGGCTCAAAAAAAGAAGAAATGGTCATGGAAAGTCTTTAGGTCTTTAAAACTAATCAAAAATGATACCTAAAAAAAAATCCTGCGAGTGCAGGATTTTAAGTTTTGATTTAACCACCAAAATCGTCAAATCGAATATTTTCTTTTGGAATACCCAAGTCATCGAGCAACTTGAGAACCGCCGCATTCATCAACGGAGGACCACATAGGTAGTATTCTACCTCATCTGGCTCAGGGTGGTTTTTCAAATAGTTTTCAAACAATACCTGGTGAATGAATCCAACGTACCCATCGGCTTCACGATCTTCCAAGGAAGTCTTGATCTTCCAATTGTCTTCTGGAAGCGGTTCTGAAAGGCCGATGTGGAAATTGAAGTTCGGGAAGTCCTTTTCAATAGCTCTGAAATGAGGTACGTAGAACAATTCCTTCTTGGATCGACCACCATACCAGTACGAGACCTTACGTGAAGTTTTTTCAGTATGGAAAAGGTGGAAGATCTGTGCTCTCAATGGAGCCATCCCTGCACCACCTCCGATGTAAATCATCTCTCTTTGGGTAGGATTGATGTGGAATTCTCCGTAAGGTCCGGAGATCATCACTTTGTCACCTGGCTTGCATCCAAATACGTAAGAGGAACAAACCCCAGGATTGACATCCATCCAACGGTTGTTGGCACGATCCCATGGTGGAGTAGCGATACGGATGGTCAACATCACGATATTTCCTTCAGCAGGGTGGTTGGCCATGGAGTAGGCTCGGAATAAGGGCTCGTCATTTTTCATCACCAAGTCCCACAATCCAAACTTATCCCAATCGCTCTTGTACACATCCGCGGGGTGACCCAACTCTGGATGTGGAGTGATATCCATGTCCTTGAAATTGACCGTAATGGCCGGCACGTCTACTTGAATGTATCCTCCTGCCTCAAAATGAAGGATTTCTCCCTCAGGAAGTTTTACTTTAAATTCCTTGATAAACGTAGATACGTTGTAGTTGGAGATGACTTCACACTCCCACTTTTTGATTCCAAAGATCTCTTCAGGAACACGGATTTTCATGTCCTGCTTTACTTTCACTTGGCAAGCCAAACGAACATGTCCTTGCTGCTCTGCACGACTCAAATGACCCACTTCGGTAGGCAATACATCCCCACCCCCATCGTCAACGATACACTTACACATGGCACAAGTACCCCCTCCACCACAGGCAGAAGGAAGGAAGATTTTTTGATTACCTAAGGTAGAAAGCAAACTTGAACCCGCAGAAGCGATAATTGGGTTGCTTTCATCCCCGTTGATGATAATCTTAACATCCCCAGAATTTACCAGTTTGGACTGGGCAAATAGGAGAATAAATACCAACAGCAGGATAATGGCTGTGAAGGCAATAATGGAAGTAATAATTACAGAACCCATGAACTCTTATTTTTTCTTTTTCGTAGGAAAACCCCGTTTTTGGGAGCACAAATATATTTATTAATCAGGAATGCACGCCAAAAATATTGGCAAATTTGGAGGAGATTCCTGACTTCTTACTGGTATTCTAACTGATTAATTCTTCAATAGTTTTAGCAAGGTGCTCAGCTTCATTTTCAACAACCTTCTATCGACAATGAAATCTAGGAATCCATGTTCCAACACAAATTCGGAACTCTGAAATCCCTTGGGTAAATCCTTCCCGATGGTCTCACGAATGACACGAGGGCCAGCAAATCCAATCAAAGCCCCAGGTTCGGCAATGTTAAAATCACCCAACATGGCATAAGAAGCCGTCACCCCACCTGTCGTAGGATCGGTGAGTAAGGAAATGTATGGGATTCCTGCCTTGTCCAGTAAGGCTAGTTTGGCTGAGGTCTTGGCCATCTGCATCAAGGAAAATCCTGCTTCCATCATTCGCGCACCTCCTGATTTGGAGATCATTAGGAAAGGAATTTTATGTTTTAGGGAATGGTCAATCGCACGGGCAATTTTCTCACCTACTACCGAGCCCATAGAACCTCCAATAAAGTTGAAGTCCATGCAGGCGATCACGAGTTCTTGCCCATTCATTGTACCATAGGCCGATCTCACTGCATCGTTCAATTCGGATTTGGAAATGGTCGCCTCAATTCGGGACGAGTAGGATTTGGTATCTACGAAATTTAGGGGATCTCCCGATTTCATTCCAGCGTCCAATTCGGTAAAGGTATTGTTGTCAAAAAGGATTTCGAAATACTCCTTTGAACCGATTTTTACGTGAAAATCATCGGTGGGAGATACGTAGGCATTACTTTTCAACTCTCGGGTATGGACTATCGTCCCACTTGGGGTCTTAAACCACAACCCATCCGGCGTATCTTTTTTATCCGCTGTGGAAGTTTTAATGCCTTTGTCAGTTCTCTTAAACCACGCCATACAACTATTCTGATTGATCTAACACCTCAAAGGTGACAAATTTAGTTTGAAACTC
>JAXISU010000176.1:0-4570 GCA_034680425.1 Cyclobacterium sp. | reverse complement strand
GATGCCCAAGGTGCCATTTTGGATACCCGACTCAATCGCGATGGTCAGCCCCTGTCGGAAAGGAAGTTTGAACAATCTTGCAGTTCCGAAACTCAAAGCAAGCGTGGCCACATTCAAGGTTAGTGCGGCGGGTCCCGCTTCTACAAAGTAGCGAACCAAGTTTTCCTTCTCCTTCAACACCGCTGCCACCACGATGATCACAAAGAAGATGGCAGAAATGCGGCGGAATGGCAGGTCCAACTTTGAGGCTAACTTAGGAGCTTTTGCGAATACCAGCATCCCCAGCGCTACTGGAATGATGGTGATGACCAACACAGATACGACTGTGCCCACCACCTCCAATTGCTGGGCCTCCCCTCCTGGTATAAAGTATCCAATCGAATAATTGACCAAGAAAGGAATGGTAAACACCGTGATGACGGAAGAAAAAGCAGTGAGCGTGATGGATAGTGCTGCATCACCTTTAGCGAGGTGCGTGATCAAATTGGAGGTGGCTCCCCCGGGACAAACCGCCAAAATCATTAACCCCACGGCAAGTTCTGCTGGGAGTTCAAACAAGTTGGCAATCCCAAAAGCTATGATGGGAAGAAAAATGAGTTGATTGAGTAGTCCAATCCCAACAGCTTTGGGATAGATCAAGATGCGTTTGAAGTCTTCGATACGCAAACTCAGTCCCATGCCAAACATGATGACGGCTAACGAAAAAGGCAAGAAAAGTTCTGTTAAAACGCTGGATTGCATAACATTAAAATTGGGTGGTGTATTTGGGTTCGTCTAAGTTAAAACAAGCCGCTTGCAACTGCAAAACCAATGTAGGTTCCTATAGCATTTCCCAAGCTCCCTACTAGGATTCCTGGGATCAGCAAATCCGGTCGATTTAGACTTTCTGCTGCAGCCATGGCCGTGGTATTTCCTCCGATATTGGCTTGAGAAGCCACTGCAATCATGTCCCAATCCATTTTGAAGAGTGCTCCTACTCCAAAGATCACGAGCCCATGAACCAAGATTAGTATGGTTACAAAAAGGATGAGGGTGAGTGCGAGATCTCCAACATCGACCAAAGCACTCAAATCACACAAGGTACCTATAACTGCCAGAAACAAGAGGATAAAGAAGTAGCCGAGGGTATGCTTCCCTTTCAACTGCTGCACCGCCGAAAACTGGGCAAGTATCAACGCGATGGAGGTCAAGAAAAGAATTTCGGGCACTTGGGGAAACCAGATCACCAAGGCCTTACTTACCGCAATCCCCATGAAGGCCATCGTAAACAAGGCTGCCAAGGGTCCCAAGGCAATCGATTCTTGGCTTTGCATTTTTTCACCTGCCTGAGCGGAAGCCAACTTTTTTCGAGGAATCAATTTCTGTAAGTACTTGGGTAAAATAAGTGTGGCAATGATCCATGGAGTTCCTATTAGATTATCCACTACAGTTGCCGCAGCAAACAGCGTTCCTGCCTCATTGACTTGGTAGTGCAATGCGATCGCGTTGAAATTGATCGCTCCTCCTATGTAGGTGCCGGTATACATGCCTGCGATGGCAGGGGCCAAGGCACCAATTGTGTCTGCCGGCTGTACGAGCACCCAAGCGGTGAGCACCCCGATCACAGTGGCCAAAGAACCCAGCAAAAATAGAAGCAAAAGGGGAAGCCCTGCCTTTTTCAAACTTTTAAGATCTACTTCCAGCAAGGCGATAAATATGCCCAAGGGAGCGAGGTATTGGAAAACCCCATCGTACACAGGATGCCCATCCATGGCGCTTGGAATCAACCCTGTATTGGCCAAGACCGCACAAATCAAAATTACAAAAATGGGAGTGCCTACCGACTTGCCCCAGGAAAATCGAGTAAGCCAACTTGCAAAAAATACAGCCAAACAAAGTGCGGCGGCTACAAACAAATAGGAGGAAGGACCAGACATTCCGAAAAGTAGAAAAAAATAGTTAGTTCTGGTTCCTTGATTTCTTGGATTGTACAATGTACCTGCCTGCGGCAGGCAAGCTTTGCAGCCTGCCCCGCAGACTTTCGGGGCGCCTTATTTTTTTTATTCTCGCAAAGACGCAGAGACGCAAAGGAATAGAAAGGTCTTTCATTAATCTCTCACCCGCCTACCGCAGGCGGTAATCTCTTGTAGCTCGGCTCTCGCTTCTTGGCTCTTGCTTCTTACCTCTCTCAATGTCGAACGCTGGACGCTGAATTCTGAATATCGAAGTAGGGATTTGTAATGGGACTGGAATAACGCTATTAAAGAATCTTGGTACATTGTACTTGGTACTTGGTACTATCTTTTCATACTACCCTATCCAATAACTCAGCAACTTGCTTACTTCCGGTTTTTCGTGAATAGGCTTCCAAGGAACCTAGGGATTGCTGGGCACCTGCAGTTTGATAAAGTCTTCGAAGTGCTTGACGCATCGCCGACTGATCCCCATGGGATAGCACTGCACCTGCACCTGCTTGGCTTAGGATCTCCGAACTATCTCCTTGCGGATCACCCAATGCCAAGACCGGAAGCCCAGTGGCAAGGTATTCAAAGAGTTTGCCCGGGATATTGCCTTTCGCATTCTTGGTATCTGTTAGAATCAGAACCAGGGCATCTGCCTTGGCATAAAAATCAAAAACTTCCTGGTGGGAAACATAGCCCGCAAAGTGGATGTGGCTCTGTAGCCAAGGATCGGACTGCACTTGCTCCTGCACCTGTTCGCTTACCTTCCCTACAAAAGTCCAGGAGACCTCCTCCCCTGCTGCTTCAAATTCATCCTTCAAGGCCTGCATCAAAGGAAGTGGGTTGCGGATGGCGTCAATGATGCCTGTGTAAACCAGATGAAGTTGATTGGCTGCTTTGGGACGAGGTGAAAAATCTTGAGGAATGTCTGCCGGATCGTAGCCATTGGTAACCAGGTCAATTTTTCTTCCAGAGAGTCGTTCCAAATCACGCTGGAAGGTTGGGGAAATGGTCACCACCACATCGGCTTGCTGCAATACCCTACGCTCCAGGGCTTCGTGTCGTCTCCGGATAAAGGAGAACATGGGTAGCGTGTCTAAAAACTCCCATTGCGACCAGGGGTCACGAAAGTCTGCCAACCAGGGTATTCCATGTTTTTGCTTGAGCTGCTGTCCAATCAGGTGTAAACTATGTGGTGGACCAGTGGTAATGATCGCTTGAAATTGCCCTTCTTTGAGCAGTTGACTTAGAAACTGAACGGAGGGCTTCACCCAAAAGACACGAGGGTCTGGTACCAGCAGGTTGGCACGCAGCCAAATGGCCATCTTTTCCAGAAATCCCTTTTTTGGTTGTTCCAGGATACGGCCAGGATGACTTTTTCCTTGCTTTTTTACCTTGGCAAACAATTGGTAAGGCTCCCAGATGGGAAAGCGAATCACTTCCAGATCGGGAGAAATCTCCTTGAGGAGTGTCTCGTCTTGGAGATCGAAATCAGGATTTTCTGGGGTAAAAATCACCGGCTCCCAACCTGCTTCGGGTAAGTATTTGGCAAACTTCAACCAGCGTTGAACACCCGAACCTCCACTAGGAGGCCAATAGTAGGTGATGATTAACACGCGTTTTTGCATGGGATTCGATGCGCTAGCCAAAATTAGAAACATGCAAATGTACTAAAAAGAAGAAGGGGAAATTGCTTTCCCCTTCTTCTAAAACATGTACCTTATTCTCCTTGGCCTAAGGAATATCCTTTGACTCCGTCGAAGGTGTAGAGGTGCTCTGTTTTGATGAAATCCAATCCAAGACCTTCCACTTTTTGAAGGAGGTCTATCACCTGGGCATGGCTGAGTACCTTTCCTTCTTCCACTTTGAATCGGCATCTCCAATGGTCGGTGCAAAAAATTTCTTTCATGCCATCAGGAAATACCTTGACGCCTCTATTGGTAATCAGGCTCAGTTTCAATCCACCCGTATCGAGTGTATTCAGGAGGTTGCCCAAAACATTGGGGTCCCGATGATTTTGGTCCCAGTCAAGAAATACGTCTATCCCGATCAATTCTTTCTTTGCCTTTGGTTTTGGCCGAAGGGCTACGTCCATGGGAGCAGTACTTTCTTTCCCAAAAACTGCGGGTACCATTTGACTAGGCACCTGTCCCAATCGAGCAATGACTGCCTGAGCGAATTCTTGGGTTCCTACTTTTTTAGTAGATAAGCCTTCTTGGTAAATGTCGCCAGTGTGAATTCCATCTTCGAGGGTTTTCATCCAAGCGTTGGAGATTTTCTCCGCAACCTCAGGCTGGCCAATGTGCACCAGCATCATGATGGCCCCATTCAATAAACCAGATGGGTTCGCGATATCCTTGCCTGCAATGTCAGGAGCTGAACCATGGATGGCTTCAAACATGGCCACTTCCGCACCCACATTGGCAGAGCCGCCCAAGCCTACCGAACCAGTAACCTGTGCCGCCACGTCGGAGATGATATCTCCATAGAGGTTAAGCGTCACAATCACGTCAAAAATCTCTGGTCGATCTGCAATCAAGGCAGTCCCGATATCAATGATCTTATGGTCTGTTTCGATGCCTGGATATTCGGTCGCGATTTCAAGAAAGGTTTTGTGAAACAAGCCATCT